>CALJLV010000120.1 GCA_937982505.1 uncultured Desulfobacteraceae bacterium
CCAGATATCCGCTTTCGCTTCCCTGTTGTTGCACGCCAAGGATCCGCAGCGGCACGCGGTTGCGCATGTTCCGGGCCGCGGCATAAGCCTTTTCAAAACTGGAAAATCGCTCCAGGAGAATCCAGTAGGGCTGGAGGCCCGGCGCCGCTTCGGCCTTGATCGCCGGAAAATGGATCATCTGACCCCGCAGGATCCGGTTTGGGTTTTGAATGGATGGATTGTGCCGGACGATGCGCTGGATCAGGGATGGATTGCAGGTCCCGTAAATCGTTTCAACCATGGACCAAAGCGTTTCATCGTTTTGTACACGGAGGCCCCCGAGGCTCGCGGCAGGGGCTTTCTCGTCCGTTTTCAACGCCACGCTCGTCTCCGGCAGGGGTGCGGAAACTTGCGCTGCGGCGGTTTCAAGCGGTTTCTGGGCCGCGTTTTCCCGGTTCTGCCCGTTGTCGGGGGGTGCCGATTCCGGCGCTTCCCGGGCCTCCTCCGGAGGGCTGATGGCCGCCTGGGCTTCCACCCCAAAGGCCTTGGAAGGCGGAGCGGCTTCCCGGGCGGGCTGGCCGACGGCCAGGGGCGGAGTCGGCCGGGCGATGAGAACGGCCGGGCCGGTCGATCCTCTCCAGCCCGTCCAAAAAAGGACCAACCCGACGCAGACCAGGACCGCCGCTCCCAGGGCCCATGAGAGGCGGTTGAAGCGCGCTGCCGGCTTGAGCGCCGGCAGATGGTGCGATGCCCGGCGCACGATGCCCGGCGTTACCTTGAACTGCCCTCCAATGATGAGGGAAAGCAGGATATTATGGCACAAATTGACGATTTTGCGCGGGTAGCCACCCGTCAGGGAATGGACTAGCGACAGGGCCCGGCGGGTGAAACCGACGCGGGGCTTCTGCGGGTCGTCGCCCTCCGAACGTTCCAGCCGGTACTTGATGAAAAGGGCCGTCTCCCTGTGCGACAGGGGTAAAAGGCGGTGAAACAGGGCGACCCGGTCGGCGAAATTGGGGTGCCGGGCCAGGATCTGGTCCATCTCGTTCTGGCCGAAAATGATGATCTGGAGCAGTTTCCGGTCGTTGGTTTCATAGTTGAGCAGTTCTCGGAGGATCTCCACGCCGCCCGAGGAGAGCTTTTGCCCCTCGTCCACCACCAGGATCAGCCGCTTCTGCTCGCGAACCCCTTTCCCGAAGAGGTAGTCCTTGATCATTTCCTTGTGGGCGGTGGCCGTGACGCATCTTTCGGCCTGCTCGTGACCGTTGAACATGGCGTTGAGGGCCGCGAGCATTTCAAGACCGCTCTCGAAGGAGGGGTCCAGGATCATGTGGATTTCCAGCCCGTCATCTTCGGCGACCGAGCGGATCAGATGCCGGCAGATGGTGGTTTTGCCGGTGCCCACCTCGCCGGCGATCACGCACAGGCCACGGCCCAGGCGGATGGCGATCTCCAGCTCCTGCAAACACTTGGCGTGTCCGGTGGACCTGAAGAAAAGCCCCGGATCGGGGGTGTTGGAAAAGGGTTCCCGTGTCAGATTGAGGAGTTTATAGTATTCCATAAAAGTCTGCGGCCCAGCGAATCATCCCCGCGGCCGCGCTCCGTCGGTCGTCAGCCATGCCCCCCGTTTTCCGGGACCGATCCGTCTCGGTCACGCCGGCGGCCTGTGCGGCAGAATCCGCGGGGTGATGAAGATCAGCACCTCTTCCATGATCTGGCCCCTGGCATCGCGCCTGAACAGGTGGCCCAGCCCGGGAATGTCCTTCAATGCCGGAATCCCATCCTGGCCCTGGGTGCTGCGCTCCTTGGACAAACCGGAGATGACGATGGTCTCCTCGTTGGCCACCACCAGGTTGGTTTCGGTCTGCTTCTTGATGATGAAGGGGTTGCCCATCACCGTGCGGCTCAAGTCGACCTCATCCTTCTTGACCTTGATGGCCAGCTTGAGCTGGTCCGCATCGATGATGTTGGGGGTGATCTCCAGCCGCAGCACGGCATCTTCCCACTCCACGTCCATGGTTCCGTCCTCGTCGATGCTGGCAAACGGCACCCGCTCCCCATTTTCGGTGAACGCCATCTGGTTGTCCAGGGTGGTGATGGACGGCGAGGAAAGGATGTTCAGCTTGCCCTCGGATTGCAGCGCCGAGAGCTGAAATTCGAGGATATTGCCGTTGACAATGCCGTACATCAGGCTCAGAGCGCCGCCGCCGCTGGACACGTCCGCCGGAAAATTGACGATTGGCCCCACCGGGCTGTTGATGTTCCACGGTTCCCGGTCGATGCGCTGGCCGGGGATGATGGCGCCGTCTCCCGGCGACATGTAAAAGCGCTCGTTGTTGCTGTTGGGGCTTGACCGGTAGCGTCCGCCCCACTGGACACCCAGTTCCCGGGCCGTATCCTTGGTGGTTTCCACGATGTGGGCCTTGAGCAGGACCTGGGCCCTGGGTTGGTCGAGCTTCTGGATCAGTTTGAGCATGCGTTCGGTATCGTTGCTGATGGCCTGAATGATGAGGGCGTTGTTGTGCTTGTCCACGGTTACGGATCCCCTGGGCTCGCCCTTCTCATTTTTGGTGAGAAACTTTTCCAGGTTTTCCCTGAGGCCCTCGGCCGTGGCGTACCGGATTCGGACCATGGCGGTCTGCAAGGGTTCCAGCTTGCGTGCTTCGGAGAAGGCGGCCAATCTCTCGTTCTGGACACTGTCGATTTCAATATCCTTGCGCATGTCCTCGACGCTCATGACCCGAAGGACGTCGCCTACCCAGGTGTAGGTGAGGCCATGGGTGCGCGTTATGCTCATAAAGGCCTGATCCCAGGGCATATTCTGGATATTGACGCTGATGGCGCCCTTCACGCTGCTGCTCATGACGATGTTCTTGTCGGCCGCCCGGGCGAGGACCCGCATCACCACGCCGATGTCCACATCGTGAAATTTCAGACTGACCGGCGTCTTGGGAAAGGGCCGCACCGGCTCGTCGTTCTGTTTTTCGACCTCCGCCTCCTCCAAAGTGGTAAAGATGTCGGTGACTTCGACGACATTTTCCCGCTCTGGGGGGGAGTAGCCCGTGAATTCCTCGGCCGCCGCGCGCCATTTTTCAAAAAAATCGTCTTTTTGCAGGGTCTTTTGGGGCGCCTGGGCGCATCCGGCCCAGAAGAGGGCCGTTATCACCGTCGCTGCGATCATGAACGATTTTTTCATGGTAGGCCTACTCCTCGATGAAGGCGTCCTGGTAGGGAATGATGATTTCTTGTTTTTCTCTGTCGGCGCGCAAGATGACCCGATCAGGGGCGATATTCAGGATCAGATGTCTGCCGTCGGCGAGCATTTCGCCGGCCTGGTACTCGAGGCCGTTGATGATGGCGATCCGGGTGGTTCCCATCTCGAGATAGCCGGAATACACCGTGGCGGCCCGGATCTGCTCGGCCGAAGCCACTTCTTCTTGCTCGCCGGCCATCGGCGGCGCCGCGGGAAGCCCCCGCCAGGCATAGATGGGATCGTTGGCCCACGGGGCCGCCGCCGTCCGCAGGACGTAGTCCTCGTCGTCTTCAAGCGCCGCTTTGGCCGTGGACTGAGAGATGGTGGTGGCCAGGTTCAGCGCCTCGTCCACATTGACGGTGGGCACGGGCGCCGGCGACTTGACCGCCGGCCGCACAAACAGCTCAAAGGCGCCAATGCCAAGGGCGATGATCATCAAGGCGATGAGCACTTTTTCTCTTTTTTCCATGGGGCCTCACCGTGTTCTTTGGCTGCCGCTGACATCTGTCAGGCCTGGGTCTTCGGCCAATGGAATCGCTTGCGATGCCGATTTACCCCAGAGACACCCAGATGCGCATCCGGTATTCGGGCGTCTCGGGCTGGCTTTCAATTTCCAGCAGTTCAATATGATCCAGGCTCGGCCAGGCCGATATCGTCAGCAGAAAACTGCGAAAACTCTGCAGGTCTCCTGCCAGGCGCCCCTCCAGAAGCAGCCGCGCGGTCTCCTGGGTGACGGACACGGGGACCGGCACGAAAAAGGATTCGGCCATTCCGGCCTCATCGGCCATGGTCAACAAAGCCTGGGCGGCGTTGTCCACCTGCACCGGCTCCGGATAGGGCCGCAAGGCCTCGATGATTTCTTCCAGCCCCCTCTTTTGGTTCATTTTTTGACTGATGCTGGCATGCAGGGGGGTGAAAATCTTCTGCTCTTCGAGCCTGGCCTCGAGGTCCTTGGCCACCGCCTGCAGGCGTGTCTTTTCGGTTCGAGCCGGAAAGATGCCCAATCCGACGATCACGCCCAGCAGGATCAGGCTGATGCCGATGAAGACGAGGCTGCCTTTGGAGAATCGCACCTGGCTAGGTCCGTTCATGCGCCACCTGCTTGAGGTTGATATTGATCACGAACCGCAGCACCTGGCCCTCGGATTCGAAATTGACCGTGTTGCTGGTTTGAATCGTGGTGTCGGCAAAGAGGGGGGAATTGCGGATGCGGAAAAGGTAGCTGGACAGATGGGTCTCGAAATTGATGCCCTCGCCCTTGATGAATCCGTCCACCACCAGGAAGCGCGCCTGCCGGGCGTCGTGTTGGCCTGTTTCCATGCGCAGATTCAAGAGCCGGATATGCGGCGGGGTTATGGCCGACAATTCGCTGAGAACGGCCACCGGGACGAATTTTTGAGCGTACTGGCGCAGCCGCGTTGTCCGCTCCAGGTAGTCGGCGGCCAGCCGGTTCATCTGGGCGGACGTAAGTTGGGGCGACTGGGCATCGATCCGTTGTTGAAGGTCCTTGGTCTGGCGGCGGATCTGGGCGAGATCCCGCTGCGCCTGGAACAAAAAAACGCCGGTGATTAATGCCGCGGCCAACAGGCCCGTGCCCATCAGGGCGCCGTTGCGTTTGGCGATCTTTTGCGTTTCGCGGTCCTGGTTGGTGTACAGAAAATTGGGGGTCACGCCCCTGGCCGAAATGGCCAGTCCCGCCGCCGGGGCCAGCAGGACACGGTCCGAAACGTTCAGCGAGGTGATGTTGGGCGACCCATGGGGCATGGCCGGGTCCAAAGGGTCCAGGACAATCGTCGTCAGACCGAGCTGATCCTGAAAAAATTCGGCGATCCCGGGCGCGCTGGCCAGGCGGCCGCTCAGATAGAGGCGGGTCGGTGCCGGATGCCCCAGCACGTTGAAGGAATGGTCGATGGTTCGCTCCACCTGCCGGGCGAGCCGTTCCAGTGCCGGGCTGATCATGTCGAACAGATCTTCCGACCGGCTTCCGGCCTCGGCTGATTTTCCCGCCTCCAGACGGGATATCAGCTCCAAGGCGCGTTTCCGGCCCGGGGGGGGCGAAGCGGCGCCATGGCCGCGGGGCGCGGATCCCGTGTCGTCGCCGGCGCCGTGGGCCTCCAGGAAGGCTTCCACCATGCTCTCCAGACCGGTTTTGATCGTTCGGCTCAGCAGAATCCGGTCATGATGGTGCATGTCGATGGCCGAACTTTCCCGGCCGATGCACAGCACGGCAAAGGCGTCCGCTCCCGGATCGACGCGCCGGCCGGCAAAAAGGTTCTGGATCGCGAAGGAAAAAAGGGTGATCCCCTCCAGGGGGAATCCGGCTCTGACAAAGACCTTTCTGAGAAGGTCGACATCCTCCTGGGGAGCGGTGAAAACCTCTACGGCAAGTTTCTTGGCGCCGCTTTCGGTGGTTTCGCCCAGGATGCGGAAGTCGAAGGCCGTGGTGTTCTCGTCAAAGCTCTTTTCTCTTTTGGCCGTCCAGAAAACGGCGTTGTGGACATCCTTTTTGACCTGGGGGACGTTGACTTGCCAGATTTCTCCCCGGTCGGTGGAAATCATGGTCCACAAGCGCGCATTCTTTATCCCTTCGACACGCTGCAGGGATTGGCGCAGGAAGGAAACGAACTCCGGGCTGTCGAGGGAGGCCTGGGTGCGGATGGCCGCCGTGACGACCTGTTCGGCGCGCCAGCCGCCGCCGGTCTTGGTCATTTTGACGGCCCTCAGGCCGTCTTCCAACAATTCGACGCCCACCACGGCCTTGGCGCCGAAGGGAAGTTTTTTTTTCCCGGGACGGATTCCGGATGGGCGGGGAGAATTCGGCGGTTCGCCCCCTGGAGGCGGATCGGATCCTGTCGGGTCGGTTCCTTTGCGAATCACATCCAACAGTTTTTCCGTGGAGGAAATCTCTTTCTCCGTTACCAAGGTGTCGCCTCCTGACGGGATGATCCCATATTATGCGCTTTGCATCAGTCGATCCGGTAAATATCCTTGAGGCCTTCAATCACATCCTGCAGGGAGCCCGACTCTTCGATGTGGTAGAAAGGCTTCTTTTCCGGGTCCGTATCCTGCCGCGGCCCGGGTTGGGGCCTGGCATTGGACCGGTTCGCAGAGGAGCGCTGCAATCGCGGCGGGCTTTGTCCTGCCAAATCCGCCGTCCACTGGTCCGAGGGTTCGGGATTGACCAGCGGACTTTCATGGTAGGGGGCGTCCTCGGCGCCCGAGGCGCTCTGTCCCAGACTCCATGACGGGGATTTGAACTTTTCCTGTTTTTCCAGATAGTCCGTCTGGTATTGAGAAAAAGTCGCCATCCCCTGGGAGAAATTCATCTGCATGATGTTTTCCAGCTGGGAAAACTTGTTGTCGCGGATGATGCCGCTCACCGAGCTGTTGGAACGCAGAATGGAAAGCACCGGAACCCTGAACCCGTGTTTTCGCGACAGGTGAAGATGCTGGGCCATGATCGCCTTGAGGGTGGTGGAGAGCTGATAGCGGATCAGTTCGTGGACTTCGAGGGGAAACGAGTTGCAGAAACGGTAGAGGCATTCCTGGACATTGGCGGCGTGCATCGAGGCGATCACCAGATGCCCCGATTCGGCCGCGTCCAGGGTAAGTCGCATCGCCTGGGTTTCGCGCAGTTCCCCCACCACGATGACATCCGGATCTTCGCGCAGGACGTCCAGCATCCCCCGTTCGTAACTGGGGAAATGCGCCCCCAGCTCCCGCTGTTCGATAAAGGACTGGTCGGACTTGAATCGATACTCGATAGGGTCTTCCAGGGTGATCACGTGGGCCGCCATGGTCTGGTTGATATGCTTGACCAGGGCGGCGATGCTGGTGCTCTTGCCGGCACCGGTGGGGCCGCAGATCAGGATGAGCCCGGATTTGAAACGGACGAAATCCTTAATCGACGGATGCAGGTTGAGGTCGCTGATGCTGGGAATTTTTCCCGACAGAAGCCGCACGGCCAAGCTCAAGCCGCGGCTGGTGTTGTAGACGTTGATCCGGACGCGGTGGTTTCTGACACTCAGCGCAAAATCCACCGAATGCCGCGTGTGCAGGGCATTCAACCGGTAGTCATTGAGCATCCGCAGAACCAGCGCGTCGACTTCCTGGGCAGTCCAGATCAGACGGGTGTCAGATCGGAAGAGCACACGTCTGAACTCCAGTCACGTCAGTCAAT
>CALJLV010000121.1 GCA_937982505.1 uncultured Desulfobacteraceae bacterium
CCGGGTGGCCGCACGGCCGCCCGGCGCCCCACGGCAAACCGCCGCGCTACTGGATCCATCTGGGGGTGACGAACCTGAAATCCCTGTAAGCTGTGGTGGGCGGATCGGTGAAAATCGTCACCAGCTCGCCGCCCTGGACCTGGTAGTGGCCGATGGGCACATCGCCGCCGGCGCGCATCACGTGGTCCGCGTCCCATTTCCACCAGCCGGTTTCTCCCCGGTAGCCCTGGGTGGCGATGTGCTCGCAGATCGCATCGTGGCGGCTCGGATCCCCCACCGCCACCACCGCCGCCGCCCAGGCCTTGACGCCGCTGTAAGCGGCCCAGGACCCGGCCTGGGGCGGATGGCCCCACTCTTTTTCAAACCTTTCCACCCAGGCCTGGGCCTGGGGAGTCGGGGCGACGGGAGTGGGCATGGCGGTGGGCACCTCGCCCAGAAGCCCGTCGGCCTCCTGGCCCATGGTTTCGACCACCTCCCGGGGCACGAGGGAATAACCGTAGCTGAGGATCGACGGGGTCGGGGCCTTCATGAACTGGCGAAAGAAGGTGATCACCTCCTGCGCGCTGACGATCTCCACATGGATGATGGCCGGCTGGATGCGCCGGATGCGCGTCAGGATCGGCCCCCATTCACGGGTGCCGTAAGGGACGGTTTCGCGCAGGGCCACATCCCAGCCTTTCTCCGCGAAGTTGCGCTCCAGGGTATCGCCCACCCCCATGCCCCAGGCGTCGTCGGCGTTGATGATCACCGCCTTCTGATTGGGATAGGCGTAGGGCAGGGCCATCAGCACCCGGAACATGCTCTCGGCCTGGTTGATGTCCGTGTCGGTGAGCTGAAAGATGTTGCGGTACTGTTGCGGATCCTGTTTGAAGACGTCCACCGCGGCCTGGGAGCCGTCGTCGGCGAAAAACGGGGCCGTGTACTTGCCGTAGGCACGTACGTCCTGACCCCATCCGGCCCAGCCGGCATGCACCGAGTCGACCTTTTCCTGGCCGCACAGGTAGTCGGCCCCCTGCATGACCCGTTCGGGGGCGAAATCCTGGGTGTCGAAACGCACCGATTCCAGTCTTCGGCCCACCAGGCCGCCGGCGGCGTTGATCTCGTCGATGGCCAGCTTGATCCCTTTCCAGTAATTGTCGCCGGTGTCGGCGTAGGGCCCGGTCATGGCCAGGGGCACGCCGACCTTGATGGGACCGGCGCCCCAGGCGGTGGCGGTGAACGCAATCGACAGCCCAAGCACCCAAAATGTCTTCCACATCGACTTCACTTGGCATCCTCCTTTGAAGGTTGATGGGTTTCGCTGGCGGCCGGCGAAGAACCGGCACGCTACCCCTTGAAGGCCGCCGGCGGGTCACAGCGCCGGCGCCGCATCCCGGGAGGCGCCCGACCGGCGTCCGGAAAAAACGCGCTCGGCCAGCCCCACCACGCCGTCGGGCAGGATCAGGACCAGCACCACCACCAGGGCGCCGAGGGTCAAGGGCCGGTAAGGTCCCAGGGGCGAAAGCAGCTCGTTGAGGGTCACCGTGACGATGGCGCCCAGGATGGCGCCGGGAAACTTGCCGATCCCGCCCACCACCACCATGATCATCAGAATGACGAACAGATCGATGCCCAGCATGCGCGTCGAGAGCATTCCCACGTAGTGGGCATAAAAGCCGCCGGCCACCCCGGTAAGAAAGCTCGTCAGGGCGAAGACGCCGAGCTTGTACTTGAACGCGCTGACCCCCAGGCTGGCGGCGAATTTCTCGCTGTCCTTGAGGGCCAGGAAGGCGGTGCCCCAGAAAGAACGGATCACCGCCCAGATCACCAGCGCGCAGACCACCGCCAGGATCAGGGCCAGGTAAAAGACCGCCACCTTGTGGTCCGCGTCGAAAACCAGACCAAAGATCTCGATGGGCGGGATGGTCAGGATGCCCCGCGACCCGCCGGTGCCGAGGCTGCGGCCCATGGGGCTTTTGAGCAGCGGTTCGAGAACCATGTGAAAGGCGAAGGTCACCAGGGCCACGTAGGCGCCCTTGAGCCGCAGGCAGGCAATCCCCACCAGCACCCCGCAGGCGGCCGCCACCATGCCCGCCAGGAAAACGGCCGCCGGCGGCGCGACGCCCCGCTCGAGCGCGAAAATGGCCGAGGCATAGGCCCCCACCACGAAAAAGGCCACCTGGCCGAAGCTGAAAATGCCGGCGAATCCCATGATCAGGTCCCAGCACGAGGCCACGATGCCCCACACCAGGCACATGATCAGGATGTGCATCACGTGATCCGTGCCGCCGAAAAAAAACGGCAGGACGGCCATGACGGCAAAGACCACTCCCATGGCGGTTCCCATGCGCTGGACGTTCATGCGCCTATCCCCACTTTCCCATCAGGCCCTGGGGCCGGACGACCAGGGTGCCCAGCAGCAGGCCGAACATGGCGAAGAGCACCCAGCTCATCCCGAACCAGTAGCCCACGAAAGCCTCCATCAATCCCAGGATGAAGGCCGCATACAGGGCGCCCTGGATCGAGCCCATGCCGCCGAAGGCCGTGATCACCCAGGATTTGACCAGAATGTCCCAGCCGCCGGTGGGCGAAACGAAATACTTCTGGGTCAGCAGAATGCCGCCGGCCCCCACCATGGCGGTGGAAATGGCGAAGGTGGCGGCGAAGATGGTCTTTTCCGGGATCCCGACGATGCGCGCCCCCTGAGGGTTCTGGGCCACGGCCCGCACGGCCATGCCCACGCGCGAGTGGTTGAGCAGCCACCGGAAAGAGAGCATTCCGCCGATGGACAGAAAAAAGATGCCCAGGTTCTGGTTGGAAACGATCACGCCCCCCAGTTCGAGGCTGCCCTCCACGATGGCCGGCAGCGATTTCATGCGCGGCCCGAACACCACCTGGTAAAGATTGTCCAGGCACAGGGCCAGCCCCAGGGTCAGCATCATCACCTTGATTTCCCAGTCCGCCCTGGCCCTCAAAGGGGCCACCACGGCCTTTTCCGTCAAAAAGCCGATCCCCAGCAGCAGGGGAACGGCCAGGACGAAAACGGTGGCATAGCCCCCCCACAGGCCCAGCGGGACGAGGATGATCCAGGCGAGGTAGCCGCCCAAGGAGTAGAAGGAACCGTAGGCGAAGTTGAAGGCCTTGGAGACCCCGTAGATCAGGGTCAGCCCCACCGCCATCAGGGCGTAGACGGCGCCGTTGGTCAGGCCGCTGATCAACACATCCAGAAATTCGAGCCACGGCATAGGCGTTCCATTTCGGGGCGCCGGCAGGGCCGGCCGCGCCCGGGGGTTACATGCCCAGAAAGATTTCGCGCAGATGCGGGTTTTCGGCGGCGGCCCGCGCATCGCCGGCGAAGCGGATGCACCCTTCTTCCAGCAGGTAGATGCGCTGGGCCAGCGCGCTGACCTGGGGCATGTTCTGTTCCACCAGGAGAATCGATTTCCCCTGACGGTGGATGGCGTCGATGATCCGAAACACCTCCTGGCGCAGATTGGGCTGCAGGCCCAGGGAGGGTTCGTCGATGCACAAAAAATCCGCATTGCTCATCAGCCCCCGGGCGATGGCCAGCATGCGGGCCTCGCCGCCGCTCAACGTCGCGGCGATCTGGCGGCGCCGCTCGGCCAGCCGGGGAAAGAGGGCCAAGACGGCTTCCAGGTTTTCCTTTTCATGGGGCCGGGCGCTTTGGGAATAGGCCCCCAGCTTGAGGTTTTCCAGCACCGTCATGAGGGGAAAGAGTTCGCGGGTCTCGGCGATGTAGGTGATACCCCGGTTCACCAGGTTCCGGGCGTTCTGGCCGGTGATCTGCTCGCCCTGGTACTCGATCCGTCCGCACACCTTGTCCATCAGTCCGCAGACGGCCTTGAGCAGAGTGCTCTTGCCGTGGCCGTTGGGCCCCAGCAGCACCACCACCTCACCCCGGGCCACGGACAAGGAGACCCGCTTGAGGACATGAAACTGACCGTAATAGGCGTCAAGTTCATGCACTTTCAGCATAACTGTCTCCCAGATAGCAGTTGACCACCTCCGGATCACGGGTCACTTCGTCCGGGGGGCCGGCGCAGATCTGGCGCCCGGATTCGAGGATCAGCAGATGATCGGCCAGTTCGGTCAGGACCTTCATGAAGTGCTCGATGATCACCACGGTGATGCCCATTTCCTGGTTGATGCGCCGGATCAGCTCCATCAACTCGCGGATCTCCACCGGGTTGGAGCCGGCCATGGGTTCGTCGAGCATCAGCAGCCTGGGCCGGCTGGCCAGGGCCGCGCCGATCATCAGCTTCTTCTTGTCGAGGAGGTTCAGCGCCCCGCTCATCATGCGCCGACAGGACCGCAGCCCCATGAAGCGGATAATCTGGTTGACGTGGCCGTGCCTGAACCCTTTGGTGCTGCCGAAGCGCGAGCCGACCCCCACCGAGCGTTCCACGGTCAGGCTGGGAAAGGTCTGGGGGGTCTGGAAGGTGCGCGCGATCCCGATCCGGGCGATGCGGTGGGGCGGCAGTCCGGTGATCTCGCGCCCGTTGAAGCGGATGGTGCCCTGGTAGTCGTAATGGCCGCTGATCAGATTGTAGACCGTGGATTTGCCGGCACCGTTGGGCCCGGCGATCCCGAAGATCTGCCCGGGCAGGACATGAAAGCTCAAATCGTCGACCGCCACCAGTTCGCCGAAGCGTTTGGTGAGGTGCTCGACTTTCAGCATGGATCGCTCCTCTCGGCAGTGTTCGCGCCTTGCCGGCGGCCGGGAAGCCGACCCTCGGTTTGCGTTTCGCGCATCTCCTTCAGGCAGCGGCGCAGCATGGTGTAATGGCTGCTGATACACGACAGGGCCTGCATGGGCTCCCCTTCGGCGATATCCCGGGCCGTGGTCACCCAGTTGGCCACGCATTGGCGCCGATAGGGATCGGCGGCATACAGGGCGTGATCGAGGGAGCGGAATCCGAGCTGCAGCGCTTTCATGATCCACTCGAAGATGGGGTTGCGGGCCATGCGGGCAAACTGCAGGTTGAGGCTGCGGTCCATTTCCACCAGAAGCGCCAGATCGGCGTCGGAACTCTCAACGGCTGTTTCCAGCCGCCGCGTGTCAGCCACCAGTTGCGCCTTTTCGTCCGGCAACCCCCGGGCGATGGCCAGGATGGCGATGGTGCGATCGATGCTTTCGCGAAATTCGATGAGATTCTCGGACCGGATCTCCTGCTGGGCCAGAAACAGGGCCAGGGATTGGCTGGCGTAACCCACCTCCACCTGACGCACGAAGGCGCCGCCCTTGGCGCCCTTGCGCACCTCGATGAGGCCCTTCTGTTTCAGGGCCCCCAGGGCCTCGCGCACCACCCCGCGCCCGGTCCTGAAGCGCACCTGCAGTTCGCGCTCGCTGGGCAGGCGTTCGCCGGGCAGAAGGTGGCCGCCGACAATGGCCGCCTCAAGCTGCAAGGCCACGTCCTCCCCGGCACGCCCTACCTGCGCCGGGGAAAACAATTGATTCGAATCGTACTCATTCTTATTCATGGAATTGGCCATAAACTATCTTTTGGTCCTACATATTAAGGAAATAATTATATTTCACACGGAACCGGATCAATTTCGGATTCAATTATTTAAATTTAAATACAGTATATTAGCGATTTTCAGCAGTATGTATTCGGGGAATAGACCATCCTGAATGGTCGGTTATTTAGATCATGAACCTTCACTGCCTGTCAACCCCCAATGAAAAATATATTTTCGATTGAAATGGTAAAGAAGCACCCTGGCTTTCGCGGGAACGACGGCTAAAGCCATTGAACCGTGCTCCAAAGGTCGCAAAGAGAGGCGATCCGTTTTGGGATTTTGGGGGCTCTGGGCAAATAGAACCCTGAAATCACCAAAGAAGCCTCCACGGCTCTCCCCCCCTTGCCGCTGGCGCGGCCGCAGGGATCGCTCGGACGACCGGACAATTCCCGTCAAGCCTTGACAGGAAGGAGCGCCCCACTTATATGCAACATAGTTGCATTTCGCTCCTGCCCCCGGAGCCCGGACGCGGGCGACCTCCGCCTGCGCAAAACCCGTTGACCTCCTTACCGATTCACGGAGCGGTGCCATGCCCCATTCTGCCGGTTCAAAAACACTGGGTATCCGACTCGCGCCGATTCTGGCGGCCTGGGTCCTCGGGACCGTGAGCGTCGCCGCGGCCGCCGAAAAGATGACGGTCTTCGTGAGCATCGCGCCGCAGAAACACTTCGTCGAACGGATCGCCGGGCCGCGGGTGGCCGTGGAAGTCATGGTGGCGCCCGGTGCCAGTCCGGCCACCTACGAGCCCAGGCCGCGCCAGATGACGGCCCTGGCCGGCGCCAGGCTCTACTTCGCCATCGGTGTTCCCTTCGAGGCGGCCTGGCTGGACAAGATCGCCGCGGCCAACCCCGGCATGCAGGTCATCCGGACCCATGAAGGGATCCAGAAGCGCCCCAGCGGCGGGCATCGCCACCAGGGCGCCGGGCACGGCGAAAAAGGCCACGATCACGGCATCCTCGATCCCCATATCTGGACCGCGCCGCCCCTGGTCAAGATGCAGGCGGCCCGCATCCGCGATGCCCTGATTGCCGTGGACCCGGCCGGTGGCGGGATCTACCGCGCCAACTACGAGCGCTTTGCCGACGAGATCGAAGCACTGGACGCCGAGCTGCACGAAATTTTCCAGGACCGCCACGGCACGGCCTTCATGGTCTTTCATCCTTCCTGGGGCTATTTCGCCGACGCTTACGGCCTGACGCAGATTCCCATCGAAATCGAGGGCAAGAGCCCCAAGCCGGCCCAGCTCGCCGAGCTGATCCAGACCGCCCGGGACAAGGGCATCCGGGTGATTTTCGTCCAGCCCCAGTTTTCCGACACGGCCGCCCAGGCCGTGGCCCGCGCCATCGACGGCCGGGTGGTGGCCGCCGATCCCCTGGCCGAGGACTGGATGGCGAACCTGCGCCGCCAGGCACGGGTGTTTCGCGAAGCCCTGCGCTGAGCTGGGCGCCGCCCGCATTCGCGAACCGCGGCCCCAGTGGGCCGACAAGGAGCGCCATGAACAGCGAAGCGCCAAAAACCGTCATCGACATGCGCCAGGTCGATTTCGCCTACAACGGCCAGCCGGTTCTCGAAGCGGTGGACTTCCAGGTGGCGGCCGGCGAGTTTCTGGCCCTCATCGGTCCCAACGGTGGAGGCAAGACCACCCTGCTCAAGCTCATGCTGGGGCTGCTGGAACCGGCGCACGGCCAAATCCGGATCTTCGGCCGGCCCCCGCGCCACTCGAGCCGCCGGGTGGGCTACGTGCCCCAGAACGTGCACGTCAACAAGGAATTCCCGGTCTCGGCCCTGGACGTGGTCCTCATGGGATGCCGCCGGCCGGGGGGCGGCCGGTCCCGCCTGGGGACCCGGGAACACCAGGCGGCCCTGGCCGCCCTGGAACGCGTCGGCATGAACGCCCTGGCGCAGCGGCGCGTGGGCACCCTCTCCGGGGGCCAGCGCCAGCGGGTCTTCATCGCCCGGGCCCTGGTGGACGATCCGGAGCTGCTTTTTCTCGACGAGCCCACGGCCAGCATCGATCCCCAGGGGCAGACCGAATTCTTCGAAGACCTGCGCCGCCTCAACCGGACGGTGACCATCGTGCTGGTGAGCCACGACTTCATGACCCTTTCGAGCTATGTCCGGTCCGTGGCCTGCGTCAACCGGCGGGTCCACTATCACCCCCAGCCCGAAATCACCGGAGCGATGCTCGACATGTACCAGTGCCCGGTGGAGCTGGTGGCTCACGGGCTGCCGCACCGGGTGCTGACCGCACATTGAAGGGGGAAACTGGAAATTTGAAACTCGGGAACGGTCACTGGTCATTGGTCATTGGTCA
>CALJLV010000122.1 GCA_937982505.1 uncultured Desulfobacteraceae bacterium
AGATTGACTGACGTGACTGGAGTTCAGACGTGTGCTCTTCCGATCTGGGTTACACTTTTTTCATTTAACACAGCCATCGGGAGAACCCATTGGGCGCATTTCAAAAAAGTAGGCCAGAATTAACGATGTTTCCACAAAGCTGGACAATACTCAATAAATCTGTATGATTACCCTGGTATACACAAATTCAATCCAGGGGGAATACTATCATGTCAGATAAGAATTCCAAAGAATTAGAACAGATTGAGATTATCCAGAACCAAATCAGCGATGCGTTGTCCGAAATCAATAAAATTCGAAACAGCCAGGTCAACATTACCAGGCCGGAGGAGCTTGAAAATACTGAACGCTTGATTGTCGCGGCAACCGACAAATTGGCCGGCCTGGTGACCGCCCTGAAAATCCAACAGGCGGTAGCCTCCGATGATTTAACAGAAAAATCGTTGGAACTGGTTCGAAGTATGCCCAATAAGCTCAAAAGTCAGGGGGTCCGGCTGGTGTCTGTTCAAACCAGTCGAGGAGAACCCGTTGAAATAGCCGCCAAGTACTACAGCCGGAAAAAAAAGGAAAAGCACAGTAAAAAAAAAGAGCTATAAACCCGGCGGGGCTCTATCCGGCATTCACTTTGCTAAGCCTTTTCGACCACTGCAGTCCGCTGCTTTTATCGGATGTAGCTCTATTTTCGGCGATGCTCAGCTCGTTCGATGAAACGAGCAGAGCGTTCCAGGACAAAGGTGTCGAACTGAATGTCAACACGATTCGAAGGATCGCCGAAAGGGTGGCCAAAAGAGCGGCTATGGCCCAAAAGCTCGGCCAATTATCATGCTCGGAAACGCTGGGTGGCCGGACCGTGGTCATATCAACGGATGGCGGACGCCTCCGGATCAGAGAGGACAAACGCGGTCCACGAACGGCAAAAGGCAGACGTCGTTACTCGACCCATTGGCGCGAGCCCAAGCTACTGATCATCTATACTGTGGATGACAATGGCAAGATGGATCGTAGTTTTGCTCCATTCATCGAGGGGACATTAAAGGGACCGGATGCTGTTTTTGGCATGATCCGCTTTCACTTGGAGCAGCTTTCAGTTCACTTGGCTGAAAAAATCGTGTTTGTTGCCGACGGCGCCCGTTGGATATGGAATCGCGTTTCAAAACTATTTCAATCTTTGCGGATTGCGCCTGAAAAGGTTTACGAGCTTGTCGATTTCTATCATGCGGTTGAGCATTTAAACAAATTCGCGGACCTTAAAAAAGGCTGGGATGCCGCCAAAAAACGCCGTTGGGTAAACAAACACCGTCGCCTGCTTTTCAATTCCGGCGTCGACGAAGTCGTCAAGGCGATCGATACGCTTTGCCAGGGACGACTCAGCAAAAAAATAGCCACAGAAAGAGATTACTTTGTTCTGAACAGGCATCGAATGCGTTACCAGATTTTAAAAGAGCAGAATCTTCCCATCGGCAGCGGCGCAATCGAAAGCGCGGTCCGCAGAGTTGTTAATCTACGTCTCAAAGGGGCTTCCATATATTGGCTGGAGGCCACCGCCGAGGCGATGCTCCTCCTGCGGGCCTACTATAAAGCCGGCCGATGGAATACATTGAAAGCATTAGTGTTCTCTTCAGCCCTTTCAAGGTAGTACTATTACCTCTTTCTCTCAGCAAGTATTCTCGCGGTTGATACATGGGGTTTGTTTTTCATTGCAATCCGCTTGGGTTGTGCCTTCTTAGGGCCTCGAGGATGCTTTTGGTACTTTGATAATTTTACGTTGCCGGCGAGTTTCTTCAGTAGCCGAACCAAGTCGCCGTTTGGCATATCCCGAAAAGCAACCCAGTGCTTACCGCTGATGACGATCATCATCCCTTGGTAGACGCCTTCGATTTCATTGGCCACATAATAGCCCGATACATTCTGCTCGATGAAATCGACTCCATGCACAGCGCCAAGCGCGGCTTTTACAACGGACATACTGATGTAAGCGACCAGTGCAACGCAAAAACCGAAAAGCGCGGCGCGGGGATACCCCAAGGCGTTGATTTCAGAGTTTAAATATTCAGCAAGACGCTGAAAGGCGGTTTCGATGGTCCACCGATCCTTATACAACAACGCGACTGTCAATGCGTTTGCTGCACTTTTTGACAGATTCGTGATGATGAGAAGCTCGGTATCCCCATCACGGGTTTCACGTTTCAGCTTCACTCGAATCCGCCTGAAGGTGTGCGCTTCGCCAGTTTCATCACGAACCAGGATGGGTTGCTCATATACGGTTCCGGTTTCGATTTTGCCGATATATTTTTCCTTTCCAGTCAATTCGAAAGGATAGTTCCGATGCTCACGGATAATGAACCACGCTTTGCGTTTCTTGATGCCGCAGGTGAATTGAACCACGCAAAAATTGCGATCGGCAATCCAGACATCATCGACAGCAATGGTTTCAAGCACCGTTTTCAACAGTGAGCGCTCTTGCGCATGGCCGTCTTCGCAAGGAAACACATCGATGGGCAGGTGCAGCATCGGATCATACACAACCAATGATTTCCCCGGAAGCGGGCCGGCGGCGATGGATCGCAACTCCTTGATCCGGTGATGGCTTTTCTCGATACAGTTGCCATCAAGCAGCTTGATTCGTTTACCAGGCAAAAGGGAGTTTTGTTTCCCCAAAAGTTTTTGGATGATGGGCTCCACCTGCCCGGCGGCATATCGGACCAAAGATGCCGATGTATTGGGTTCAATGCCGTTCAACTTGTTGTAAACTGACGTGATGGAAACGGTAATATCCTCTTTTGAGGCCTGGAAAGCCGCATGAATCGATCGTTGGCTGCCCTGGACAACCTGGCTCATCAGGTTAAAAAGCGTCGAAAATAAAAGGTCCTTTGTGTATTGCTCCTTGGCTGTGCTATCGAACCATTCGTCCAACTGCTCAGGATTCAGAACACGTTCCAGTAAGCCACGAGCCATGACGGAAATCGGAGAATTCTTGATGAACGGCGCAAAAACGGGACTCAACATCTTGACACCTCCTCTGGATACGGTTGTTTTGTTGTACCGTACTTCAAAGAGAGGTGTTTGTCCAGTGTTTTGCATATAACTTCAATCAGTTAAAGTGACATAGGTAGTACTACCTTGAAAGGGCTGAACCGAGATCGGAAGAGCGTCGTGTAGGGAAAGAGTGTAGATCTCGGTGGT
>CALJLV010000123.1 GCA_937982505.1 uncultured Desulfobacteraceae bacterium
CCCCCCGGCGAAAGAGGCGCAGACTCAGCACGGGAGGAATTTTGAGGTAAAGGGGGGTGCGGACTCTGATCTCCTCGTAGGCCATGGCGGCGCACCTTTCTGTTGGGGTGCCGCGTCCCGGGGGGATCGCTCCCGGGACGCGGCGGCCATAGACGCCGACCCCATGGGGATCACCTCGTCTTTACTTGTAAGGCGGGATGGGGGTCTGGACCATCTTCAGGTACTTGTCGGTGATCCAATCGCCCTTGGAGACCTTGGCCAGTTCGGCGTCGGTGATGCGTCCGTTGGAGTGCAGAAGCAACTCGGCGATGAGGCGTTCGATCTCCTGGGCCCGGCTCTCGCCCTTGGTGGCATCGAAGAGCTTCAGCTGTTCTTCCAGCTTCCAGACCGGGTGCATTTCGATGTCCTTCTTGGCGTCCTCGTGGGAGTACTCCATGCCGGCCCACTCCTGGTACATGCGCTGGAAGAGCTTGATGTTCTCGTCCGTGGCGCCTTCCTCGGCCAGCTTGTTGATCCCCCGGAACATCACCCGCAGAAACTTGGCCACCACCTCGGGGTTCTTTTCGCAGAATTCCTTGTCGCCGATGAAGGTGATGGGCAGGGCCGCTCCGGACTTGTTCACGTTGGCCACCTCGATCCAGCCGTTGGCCTCGGCCTGGTAGGTGTACGGGGCCCACAGGCAGGCGAAATCACCGATTCCCGACACGAAGGCCGCCATGATCGAGGCCTGATCCATCTGCTTGACCACTACGTCGGCGTCCTTGAGGCCCAGGGTCTGCAGGTAGGTGGTCATGGCGAAATGGGCCGACGAGGCCGTGGTCACCAGGAAGGTCTTGCCCTTGAGGTCCTCGGGCTTGCCCAATACCTCCGGGAACTTGGGATTGAATCCCTTGGTTTTTACGGCAGGATTGTCCGGCCGAGCGTAGACGGCATTGAGGAAAGATTCGTCGTTGCCCAGGCCGATCATGGGCGCGCCGTAGCGCAGGGCCCCCAGAACATGGGGCACCCCGCCGATCCCCCCCAGGACCCACTGCTTGGCCGGAAGGGCTTCCAGGATGGCCATGCCGCTTTCAAAATAGAGAATTTCGAAATCCAGTCCTTCTTCTTTGTCCCATCCCATCTCCTTGGCGTACCAGGGGAAAAAAACTTCATGCTCCGGCATCCAGGCGGTGGGCAATTTGACCAGGTCCTTGGCGAACACCGTGCCGACGCCCGAGAGAATCAGCGCGGCGGCCAGCATGACGATGACGGGCAGGGTGGATCGTCTCATGGTCTTCCCTCCTTATGCTTGAAAACGGTTGGGGAACGGGTTTCTTCGGTCGATTGGAGATCCCATGGAGCAAGTTCCTAGAGTCCCGGCCTGGAAATGGATTGATGGCCTGTTGCGATCACCCCCTTCGGTGGCGTTCCGGTCTCGGGTGCGGCGTTGGCCGGAGCGCGCGTTGTCGCCTACCACCAGCGGATCAACTCCGTCACCTGTTTGCGAATGGCCACGAACCGCGGGTCCAGCATGTGGCGCGGATGGGGCAGTTCCACGGGCACCTCGGCCTTGATCTTGGTGGGCTTGTTGCTCAGGACCAGGATCCGCTCGGATACGTAAACCGCCTCTTCGATGTTGTGGGTGACGAAGATTACCGTGCTCTTGAGCGTCTGCCAGAGCTTGATCAACTCGTCTTCCAGGTAGAAGCGCAGCTTGACGTCCAGTTGGCCGTAGGGCTCGTCCATCAGCAGCAGGTCCGGGCCCACCACGAAGGCGCGGGCGACGGCAATGCGCTGCATCATGCTGGCCGATACCTGGTTGGGGTAGAGATGGGCCGTGTCGGTGAGACCCACCAGCTTGAGGATTTCGTCCAGCTTGCGTTCGAGTTCGACCTTGGGGAATTTCTTGACTTCCATGCCGTAGGCCACGTTCTGGCGCACGGTGCGCCAGGGCATGCAGGTGGGCTCCTGGAAGACGAAGGAGATGTTGTGCCGTTTGGGGTCGGCCGGTTGGCCGTCGATGAAAATGTCTCCCTGAGAGGTGGGGATCAGCTTGGACAGACAGTTGAGAAAGGTGGTCTTGCCGCAGCCGGTGGGGCCGACAATGGCCAGAAACTCTCCCTGCCGCACCTGGAAGGAGATGTCGTCCAGCACGAGCAGGTCGCCGAACCGCTTGGTGAAGCTTTTGACGTCGATTTTTACCGCTCGCGGATCCGCTTTCATCTCAACGCCTTTCGGGGGATTCCGGGGGCCGGTGCCAGACCGCCCCCCTGGCGTACTTGCGGTACGGGTGATGTTCCCGCTGCGACGGCGGTCATTGGGCCACGCAGCTTCTGACCGCCGTGGCGGATTTTTCCGCTCCGGGCGCCCCGTTGCCCCCAGCGGCCGGCAAGCCGCCGCCGGGCGGCAGATAACGCACCGTGGCGATCTTGTTCTGGGTGAAAAAAGCAATTCCGTCCTTGCCCTGGACCTTGTCGGTCCCGATGAGGGATTGCTTGATCCCGCCGAAGGGCAGATACGGGTGAGGCGCCGGGACCCCGACATTGACGCCGATCATCCCCACATCGGCTTCGGCGATGAATTTCTCGGCGTAGAACAGGTTCTGGGTGAAGATACAGGCGCCGTTGCCCACTTCCTGGGAACGGATGAGACGCAGCGCGTGGTCCAGGTTCTCGACTTTCACCACCGCCACCACCGGACCGAAGATTTCCGTTCGCACGATGGTCATCTCCGGGGTGGCGTCGGTGAAGATCGTCGGGCCGACATAATAACCGTCGCGGATCTTTTCGGGCACCCGGGGATGGCGCCCGTCCAGCACCAGACGCGCCCCGTCCTCACGGACACCGGTGTCGATCAATTTCTCGATGCGTGCCTTGGCCTCGGCGGAAATGACCGGCCCCATGTGGACCTCCGGGTCCAAGGCGCTGCCGATCTTCACCTTTTTCGAGGCGGCGACGATGCGCGCGATCAGTTCGTCATGGATTTCGGGCACGGCGGCCACGATGGCCCCGGCCAGGCAGCGCTGCCCGGCGGAGCCGTAGCAGGAGTTGAGATAGTTCTCGATGAAAAGGTCCCACGGCAGATCCTCCATGGCGACCAGATAGTTCTTGGCCCCACCAAGCAGCATGGTGCGCTTGCCGGCGCGTCCCGCCGCTTCGGCGATCCGGCGGGCCGTGGAAGAAGAGCCCACCATACAGATCCCGCGCACCCGGGGATCGTCGTACCAGGCGGTGGCCGGGACATGATCGCCGTTGACCACGTTGATCACCCCCGGGGGCAGCGATACCTGGGAGAACACGTCCCCCATCTTCTGCATGAAATAGGGGGACTGTGGGGAAGGCTTGAAGACAAACGTGTTGCCCGCCCCGATGGCGAAGGGGATGAACCAGCCGAAAACCAGGGCCGGGAAATTGAAAGGCGCCACCCCGCAAAAGACGCCCAGGGGCTGGCGCACCACACGGCCGACGATCTGGGGCCCGATGTTTTCCAGGGTCTCGCCCTGGATCAGGGTGGGGATCCCGCAGGCGGTCTCGATGATCTCGATCACCCGCTGCACTTCCCCGCGCGCCTCGCCGATGTGCTTGGCCTGGTCCAGCGCAATGGCATGCGCCAGCTCTTCGCGCCGCTCCTCCATGACGCGCCGGATGTCGAAGAGGTACTTGACGCGCCGTGCGATGGAAGTGCGTCGCCAGCCTTCGTAGGCGCGGTGACAGGACTCGACCGCAGCCCGGGAAGTGGCTTGGCACGAGAGGGGAACTTCTCCGATCCGGGTGCCGTTGGAAGGATTGAACAGGGGGATTGTTTCGGCCTCGGGCTCCTCGACCCACTGCCCGTCGATGTAGTTTCTGACACGGATAAAGGCTGTTGCGGTCATCTGCCGACCTCCTTGGATGTTGGCCCCTGCCGGGCCTTCTGCTGGTCGCTCCCCGCCGTCCTTTCGCCTCTTTCCCGTCGAAACGGTTCGTTCCCGCTTCGGCCGCTGCCCAAGCGGCCTCCACCGCGCCCGGCCCCGGAAAACCGGCGGCAGGGACCATGTCCGATATTTTTCCAGGTTGGCAAAAATCCTGGTCGGTTTGCGCCGCAACCCGGTCGGCCCTGCGCCGGCGCTGGCTGTCATCGCCGTTTCCTGGGGCGACTTCGATCCTGCCGGAAGACCGGCGCTCCCGCTGCACTCGGCCTGTTCGGCCATAACTGAGCAAGATATGTGCCGAATTAGCTCGCCAGCCCCCCGAAAGCCGAAAACCGCCCTTCTGCCGTGGCGGAAGGCCGCTGGGCAAGCTTCAGGAAATCGTTTCAAGGGTTTTCCCCAGGGGCCGGAAGTCTCAAAAATGCAACCGGACGCTGTCCAAAATCCCGGCCATCACCTGAATTTAGTGCGTGTTTCTGGGGTATTGGAGGAGATCAACCCTTTCCCGGGTGGCGCGGGGATACGCCCAGGGAACCTCCAGGCGCGGTTTTGCAACGGTCCGAGAAGCTCAAAAATGATAGAATTCAGCTAGATAAATTTTTTCCAAATCTCCGCAGTTGCAAAAATACATCATTTGTGGCCGCCGCGTGCGCAACCCGCCGGGGGCGCCGCAAGCTGCGGGCCGGGTTCCGCGGTAACATTCTCCGTCTGGGTTTCGGACTCAGGAGGGGGTTTGTTTTTCGCCAAAGGCCCGGGCATAATCCTTGCGTGCAGACTGGAGGCATCCAGCCAAAGCACATCCCGGGAATTTCAACAAAGGGGTCGCGCAATGAAGGTCATCGATTTTCGCTTCCGGCCGAACACACCCGAAACGATCACCGGCATTCAGAACAGCAAGATGTTCAAGGGGCTCTGCGAGCACATCGACTTCGGCAAGATGAAGCCCCAGAGCCTGGCGGAGGTGGTGGCGGACCTGGATCGTCATCAGGTGGAACGGGCCGTGATTACCGGCCGGGACTGCGAGACGACCTACGGTTCCAAATCCAACAACGACAGCGTCATCGCGTTCGTCAAGGCCTATCCCAACAAGTTCATCGGTTTCATCGGGCTCGATCCCCACAAGGGAATGAAGGCCATCGCCGAGCTGAGGACCGCCGTCAACGAACTGGGCATGCGCGGCGCCGCCGTGGATCCCTACCTGGCGCAGATCTATGCCAACGATGCGAAGTACTATCCCATCTACGCCAAATGCTGCGAGCTTGACGTGCCTATCGTCTTCACCACCGGCCCGGCCACCCTGGTGCCCAACGCCATCATCGACCACGTGGCGCCGCGTTACATCGACATCGTGGCCCGGGATTTTCCCGAACTGAAAATCGTCATCAGCCACGGCGGCTATCCCTGGGTCAACGAGGCGATCATCGTCGCTGAGCGCAATCGCAACGTCTACATCGATCTTTCCGAGTACGAGCAGTCCCCCATGTCCGAGGCCTACATTCAGGCGGCCAACACGATGATCTCCGACAAAATCCTTTTTGCCAGCGCCCATCCTTTCGTGGATTTCCGAGAGGCGCTGCAAAAGTACGCGCAGATGGAACTCAAGGACGAGGTGCGCCGCAAGATCCTCTACGACAACGCAGCCCGCCTGCTGGGACTCCAGCCGGCCGCGCCGCAGGCCGCCATGGAGGATCTGGTGGGCGATATCGTGCGCCAGGTGATGGCCCGCCTGGGGCGCTGAGGGGTGACGGCCGAGGGCTCTCCGCAAGGGTCCGCGCAGCGTCCCTGACCATAGGAACGATGGCAGGAGGAGATGGCGATATGGGAAAACGGCTCATCAGCGAAAGCGACGTCCGGCAGGCGGCCAGTGAGGGCCGGCGTTTTCTGGCGGTGCCCCCCGATGAGTGCATCGTCACCCCCATGGCCCTGGATGTGGCCGCCGCCCTGGGCATCGCGCTGCAGGCCGAGGCCGGCCATCCCTCCGCGGCGAACCCGGAAGGGGGCCCGCCATCGCCGTCTCCGGCCGATCCCGGCGATCCTGGGCCCCTGGTGGCCAGGGTGATCGAGCGGCTCAAGGATCATCTGCCGGCGGGCCTGCCGGCCGAACGGCTGGCTGAGGTGGTCCGGGAGGTGGTCGCCGCGCGTCTGCGCTCGGGAGGGGCGGCGGCCGTTGCGCGGGATGGTGCGCGCCTGATCGCGGCGGGCCAGGCGCCCAGCGCGCCGCTGCGTGCGGTGGATGCGCAGGGGCAAGTGCGGGTGGCTCAAATCTTGCCCGTCGACGCCGCCCAAGGCCTTTCGGCCGGGATCCTGGCCTGGGAAAATGACTCTTTTCAGCGCCAGGTGGAGCAAGAAGAGATCGACATCATCGTCCAGGGAGATCTTCAGGTACGCCTGGACGACGGCCAGGCCCTCAACGGCGGGCCGGGCGACGTCCTGTTCCTGCCCCGGGGAACGCGGGTGGTCTACAGCGCGTCCGGGTCGGTCAGACTGGTGTGCGTCAACCGCTTATAGGCCTGCGCCAAGGCCGTATCGGCCGCCGGCAGAGACAGGGGATCCAGGGGTGGATCTGTTCCGACGATGCAAGGATGCCTGCCGCCGCAATCCTGGAAGGGTCGCCTTCGGCGATGTTCCGGATCGAAGGGTTCTGGAGGCCGCCATCCAACTCAAGGCCGAGGGGCTGGCGGAACCGCTGCTGGTAGCCTCTCCCTTTGTCGTGGGGCGCAGGCTCGCCGAGGCGCGGTTGACCTCGGCGGGACTCACGGTGATCGATCCGGCCAGTCCGGCCTTGTCCCGGGAGCATGCCGCGGCCTATGCGGCCCTGCGCCAGGCCAGGGGAAAAAGCGCCACCGAGGCCGAGGCCCGCAAGACCGTGGAGACTCCCCTGGCGGCGGCCGCCATGCTGGTGCGGCGCCGGGTGGCCGACATCGGGGTGGCGGGCAATCTGTCGTCCACGGCCGATGTGCTGCGCGCCGGGCTGGCCATTCTGGACCGCAAGCCGGACCTGCACACCGTATCGAGCTTCTTTGTCATGGTGTCTCCGGACCGGGCCCGGCATTACATCTTCGCCGACTGCGCCGTCGTGCCCGAGCCGTCCGCCGACACCCTGGCCGACATCGCCATCGCTTCGGCCCGGCAGGCCCGGCACCTGATGGGCGTCGAGCCCCGGGTGGCGCTGCTCTCCTTTTCCACCAGGGGCAGCGCCCGGCATCCGCGGGCCGATTTGGTCCGCTCGGCGGTGGACCAGATCCGCCGGCGCCAGCCCGATCTCAAGGTGGACGGCGAACTGCAGTTCGACGCCGCCGCCGTGCCCGACGTGGCGGCCCTCAAGGCGCCGGGCAGCGTTCTTTCGGGAGAGGCCAACGTGTTCGTCTTTCCGTCTCTGGAGGCCGGCAACATCGGCTACAAGATGGTCCAGCGGCTGGCCGGCTATGAGGCCCTGGGGCCGTTTCTCCAGGGCTTCGAGGGCGGATGGCACGATCTGTCGCGCGGGTGCAGCACCCGGGATATCGTCCAGGTGGCGGTGATCGGGCTCTGCCTGCAGCGCGGCGATCTGCTGCCCAGTTGATTCCATCGTCACTCATCGATCCTTTCAAGGAGGGCATTATGGACGCATTGGGGTTGATCGAAACCAAGGGGCTGACCGCCCTGATCGAGGCCTCGGACGCCATGGTCAAGGCCGCGCGGGTGCAGCTGGTGGGCTACAAGCAGATCGGGGCCGGTCTGGTGACCGCCATGGTCCGCGGGGACGTGGCCGCCTGCAAGGCCGCCACCGACGCCGGGGCCGCAGCCGCCAAACGGGTGGGCGAACTGGTGGCGGTTCACGTGATTCCGCGGCCCCATGGCGAACTGGACGAGGTGTTTCCCATCGTCAAGAAGTGAGTCGGCCAGCCCGGGCTTGACCGGGGCGGCGCCTGCGGCGACCGTTCTCGAACAAGCCGCGGGCCGATCCGGACAGGGCCCGGAGAAGCGCCATGGATCCAGACAAGCTGATCGATGCCGTACGCCAGGCCGGCGTGGTGGGAGAGGGCGGGGCCGGATTCCCGGCCCACGTCAAGTATGCCGCCCGGGTGGAAACGGTGATCGCCAACGGCTGCGAGTGCGAACCGCTGCTTTTCAGCGACCAGCACATCATGGCGACCCGGGCCCGGCGGATCGTTTACGCCCTGCAGGCCGTCCGGCAGGCCATGGGGGCCCGGCGTGCGGTGGTGGCCATCAAGGACAAGTACGCCCGTGCCGCCGCGGCCCTCGCCGAGGCCATGACCGGCCACGGCCTCGAGCTGTTCCGGCTCGACAACTTTTACCCGGCCGGCGACGAGCAGATCCTGGTCTACGAGATCACCGGACGCACCGTGCCGCCGCTGGGGTTGCCCACAGAAGTGGGGGTCGTGGTGGCCAATGTGGGGACCCTGAGTTCGGTGGCCGAAGCCCTGGACGGCCGGCCGGTGACCCACAAGATCGTGACCGTCACCGGCGAAGTGGCGCGTCCGGCCGTGGTTCGGGTCCCCGTCGGCACCCGCGTGGCCCGCCTGGTGGAACATTGCGGCCCGGTGACCGTGGCCGATCCAGTCATCGTCATGGGTGGACCGATGATGGGTCGCATGGTGGACCGTCCCGAGGCCCTGGCCGCGGCGGTGATCACCAAGACCTGCGGCGGTGTCGTCGTGCTGCCCCGGGGGCATTACCTGCACCAGGCCGCCACCTTGTCGGTGGCCGAGATGCAGCGCCGGGCGCGCACGGCCTGCATCCAGTGCCGCTACTGTACCGACCTGTGTCCCCGGTTTCTCATCGGCCAGGAGTTCGAGACCCACAAGGTGATGCGCACCTTTTCCGGAGCCACCCAGGCGGCCCAGGGGGCCGTGCAGGCGGCGCTGTGCTGCGAGTGCGGCCTCTGTGAATTGTTCAGCTGCCCCATGCACCTTTCGCCGCGGCGCATCAATCAGTTGTTCAAAGCCCGGATGCGCCAGGAAGGGCTGGCCTATGACGGCCCGCGGGCCGTGTCCGCCCACCAGGCCGCTTTGCGGGCCTATCGCAAA
Source organism: uncultured Desulfobacteraceae bacterium (assembly GCA_937982505.1). Lineage (GTDB taxonomy): Bacteria > Desulfobacterota > Desulfobacteria > Desulfobacterales > UBA2174 > UBA2174. The sequence continues at coordinate 8,917 of CALJLV010000123.1, forward strand.
ATTCCCACCGACCGCCTGGCCGTCAAGATCGGTATCGATGGCTACATGGGCCTGCACCCGGGCTTCGAGGGCGACTGGAACCCCGGCGAGGTGCGGATTCCCCTGTCCCAGCACATCGGTGCGGCGGCCATAGCGGTGGTTCGGCCGGGCCAGCGGGTCAAGGCCGGGGATCTCATCGGCGAGATTCCCGAGGGGTGCCTGGGGGCGCGGGTGCATGCCTCCATCGACGGAGCGGTGACCGCCGTGGACCAGGCCGTCACGGTCAAAGGAGTTTAGAATGGGGCTCGCAACCCTGCAAGCCGTGGGCATGATCGAGTTCAACAGCGTGGCCGCGGGCATCCAGGGGGCCGACGTGATGGTCAAGGCGGCCTCGGTGGGTGCCCTGATGATGAAAACCGTATGCCCGGGCAAGTTCGTCGTCGCCGTCCATGCCGATGTCGGTTCGGTGCAGGCGGCGATGGACGCCGGGCTCGAAGCGGTTCCGGGAACGGTGCTGGATCATTTCGTGATTCCCAATATCGATCCGGCGGTGATTCAGGCCATGTCGTGCGCCACCGATCGAATGCGCGGGGCGGCCCTGGGGGTGGTGGAAACCTTTTCGGCCGCCTCCTGCATCGTGGCCGCGGATACGGGGGTCAAGGCCGCCGACGTGGATCTGGTCGAGGTGCGCATCGCCATGGGGCTGGGCGGCAAGGCCTTTTGCCTGATGGCCGGGGATGTCGGACCGGTCGAAATGGCGGTGGCGGCCGCCGCGGCGGCTGCCGGCCGGACCGGCATGCTGGTGCGCCAGGTGGTCATCCCCAGCCTGGCGCCCCAGGTGCGCCAGCATATCCTGTGACCGGCGGCCGGACGCCTCGCGCGGCCGGTCGTCAAAACACCCCGGGACCGATCCGCACCCGGGGCAAGAGGACGAGATGGGATCCGAAGACTCGTTGGGATTCGTCGAAACCTACGGCATGGTGGCGGCCATCGAGGCGGCCGATGCCATGGCCAAGGCGGCCAGGGTAAGGGTCAAGACGGTGGTCAACGCCGACCTGGGGCTGCTCAGTGTCATCTGCGAGGGAGATCTTGCGGCCTGCCGGGCGGCGGTGGATGCCGGCCGGGCCGCCGCCGAGAGGGTCGGCAAGTGCACCGCCACCAATGTGATCGGCCGGCCGGATCAAGAAACCGAGGGGTTCATCGACGAGGGAATCCCTTCGACCCTCATGCCCCGGCAGACGGATCTGGCGTCCAGATCCAAACCCCGGCGCAAGGGCCGGGACAAGACCTAACCGGCAATCAGACTAGGACCATCGCCGCCGGTGCCGGCGGCATTTTCCCCTCCACGGAGGGAACCTGAAGAGGAGCGCGACGGACATGATGGACGCATTGGGATTGATCGAGACAAGGGGATTGACCGCCCTGATCGAAGCTTCGGACGCCATGGTCAAGGCGGCCCGGGTCACGCTGGTCGGTTACGAACAGATCGGCGGTGGTCTGGTGACCGCCATGGTGCGCGGGGATGTGGCCGCCTGCAAGGCCGCCACCGACGCTGGGGCCGCCGCGGCCCAACGGGTGGGCGAGTTGATCGCCGTTCACGTCATCCCGCGGCCCCATGCGGACCTGGAGGAGGTTTTCCCCATCAAGCCGAAGAAGTAGGGCCGAATCCGCCGCGGTGATTGAACCTGCCGCCGGCGGACCGGACCTTCCACCAAGGAGGCCTGCAATGGAACTGGGCAGAGTCGTCGGCCAGGTTGTGTCCACCGTGCGGGACGCCGGATTGCCCCATCTCACCTTTTTGCTGGTGGATATCGTCGACGGAAAAGGAGAGGTGGTGCTGCGCCACCAGGTGGCTGCCGATACCATCGGCGCCGGCGAAGGCGAGTGGGTCTTGCTGGTGCGTGGCAGCAGCGCACGGATGATACTGGAGAACAAGACCCCCCTGGACTTGAGCGTCATCGGCATCGTGGACCAGGTAACTTCAGGCAAGACCGCCCTGTACGACAAATCCAAATAGCCGAGCCGACGGACGACAGGAGCGAACATGGCAATACGTCAGGAAGAAATCGAATCGATCGTGGTCGAAGTCCTCAGGAGCCTGGGTGCCGCAGGTCCGTCCACTGGCAAGGGGGCGGCCGGCCCCGGCCAGGGAGACTGGGGTGTCTTCGAACGACTCGAAGACGCCGTGGCGGCGGCCGACCGGGCCTATCGATCCAACGAGACGGTGGCCAAACGGGAGCGGGTGGTAGCCGCCATCCGCCGGGCGGCCCGGGAAAACGCGCGCCGTCTGGCCGAGATGGCGGTGGATGAGACCGGGATGGGACGCATCGAGGACAAGGTCAAGAAGAACATCCTGGTGGCCGATCGGACCCCTGGACCCGAATTTCTCTGTCCTGCCGCCATTTCCGGAGATACCGGGCTGACCCTCATCGAGAACGCTGCCTGGGGGGTGATCGCCTCGGTGACCCCTTCCACCAATCCGGCGGCGACCATCATCAACAACGCCATCAGCATGATTTCGGGCGGCAACGCGGTGGTTTTCGCCCCCCATCCGGCCGCCCGGCGCACCAGCCAGGAAACCATCCGGATCCTCAACCGGGCCGTTGCCGAGGCTGCGGGAATCGAAAACCTGCTCACCTGCGTGCGCGAACCGAGCATCGAGGTGGCCCAGCGGTTGTTCACCTTCCCCGGGATCCACCTGCTCACCGTCACCGGCGGTGAAGCGGTGGTGGCCGCCGCGCGCAAGAACACCGACAAGCGCCTCATCGCCGCCGGGGCCGGCAATCCGCCGGTGGTGGTGGACGAAAGCGCGGACCTGAAGCGCGCCGCCCGCAGCATTTACGACGGGGCCTCCTTCGACAACAACATCATCTGCTGCGACGAGAAAGAGATCATTGCCGTGGCCTCGGTGGCCGACGCCCTGAAGCAGGAGATGGCGGCCTGCGGCGCGGTGGAGATCTCCCTCGAGCAGGCCGAAACCCTGGCCCGTCTCACCCTTCTGGACTATCCCGGGGAGAAGTGCCGCCCCAACCCCAGGTGGGTCGGCCGGGACGCCGCCGAACTGGCGGCGGCCGGCGGGTTTGCCGTCCCCGACAGCTGCCGCCTGCTGGTGGTGGACGTGGACCGGGATCTGAATCATGTCTACGCCCGGGTGGAGCAGATGATGCCCATCATCCCCCTGCTGCGCGCCCGGGATTTCGAGGAGGCCCTCCAATGGGCCATGACCCTCGAACGCGGCCTGAGCCATACGGCGGGAATGCATTCGCGCAACATCGAGCACATGGACGCCATGGCCAGGCGGGTCAACACGAGCCTTTTCGTCAAGAACGGTCCCCATCTGGCCGGACTGGGCGCCGGGGGGGAGGGCTGGACCTCCATGACCATCTCGACGCCCACCGGCGAAGGGGTCACCAACGCGGGCACCTTCGTGCGGCTGCGGCGCTGCACTCTGGTGGGCGCTTTCCGGATCGTTTAGGGATGTTTTCGGCGTCCCCGGGCGGTTGATTTCCCGGGGGCGCCAAAACCCAGGACTTGCCCTCATGCCGCTGAACTGGGACAAGGTCAACGCGCGCTTAAACCAGGCGGCCGCCGTCTTGAATCGGGACGATCCGGTTCAAGCCCGCGGCGCGCTCCAGACGGGCATCGACCTGGGCACGGCGGATGTGGTCCTCATGGTGCTGGACTCCTCCGGGATCCCGGTGGCCGCCTTTCTCGAGTGGGCCACGGTGGTGCGCGACGGGGTGGTGACCGATTTCATCGGCGCGGTTGACGTCGTGCGGCGTCTGGCGCAGCGGGCCGAACGGCGCCTGGGGCGGCGGCTCACCGCGGCGGCCACCGCCTTTCCGCCGGGAACCGACGCCCGGCTGTCGACCCACATTCTGGAAAGCGCCGAACTGGAGGTGGCCGCGGTCAAGGACGAGCCCAGTTGCGTGGCGACCTTGCTTGACCTGGACCGCGCCGCGGTGGTGGATATCGGCGGCGGGACCACCGGCACGGCCGTGGCGCGCCGCGGCCAGGTCGTCTTCAGCGGAGACGAACCCACCGGGGGGCATCACTTGACCCTGCGCATCGCCGGCCACTTCGGCATCTCTTACGAAGCAGCCGAAGCCCGCAAGCGGCGATCCGGTGCCCGCGACGGAATCCTGGAGTTGTGCAAGCCTACCCTGCAGCGCATCGCAGACATCGTGGCCACCCACATCAGAGGGCGGAAAGTGGAACGGATCGTTCTCACCGGGGGGACCTGCTGCCTTCCCGGGGTCGACGGCGTGCTGGCCGGCGAACTCGGCCTTCCCGTCGTCCTGCCTTCCCAGCCGCTGCTGCTCACCCCCCTGGCCATCGCGGCCCTGCCCCGGGATTGACCCCGCATCGTGGGTACGCCCCAGGTTCGGCGACTTTCGACGTTGCGGCCCGGCGCCAAGAGCCCCCACCCCCCGTTGAGCGCACGCACCCCGAGGCCGATGCGGCCCTGCCTGCCAGAGGCCGCGGCCACGGGCCGGGTCCGCCTGCGCCAGGCGCGAACCGGTCCGCAGGGGTTCCGGGGACGGGGAACGTGGCGCTTCATCAAAGGAGACTTCGGGAAATGAAGGTTTTCGTCGTCAACGCGGGCAGCTCCTCGCTCAAGTACCAACTGCTGGACATGGACACCGAGACGGTGCTGGCCGCCGGTCTGGTGGAACGGATCGCGGAGCCCCAGGGCCGCCTCACCCACAGGCGGATGCCGGGAACGCAGAAGGAAGCGCGGGTCGTCGTGGATCGGGCCGTGGCCGATCACCACGCGGCCATGCATCAGGCCGTGGATCTGGTCACCGATCCCCGCCATGGGGTGATCGCCGACAAGCGCGAGATCGAGGCCGTGGGCCATCGGGTGGTCCAGGGCGGCGAGGCTTTCAAGGGTCCCGTGATCGTGGACGCGGCGGTCAAGGCGGCCGTGGCGGCCAACAACCCCCTGGCCCCGCTCCACAACCCCGCCAACCTGGTGGGCATCGAGGTGGCCGAGGCCCTTTTTGCCGGGACGCCCAACGTGGCGGTTTTCGACACCGAGTTTCACCAGACCATGCCCCCCAAGGCTTTTCACTACGCCGTGCCCCATCGCTTCTACCAGCGCTTGCGCGTGCGTCGTTACGGCTACCACGGCACTTCCCACAAGTACGTGGCGGCCCAGGCGGCCCGACTCATGGACCGTCCGGCCGAGGCCCTGGACCTGATCACGGTGCATCTGGGCAACGGCTGCTCCATGGCGGCGGTGGCCGGGGGACGCTGCGTGGACACCTCCATGGGTATGACCCCTCTGGCCGGATTGATGATGGGAACCCGTTCGGGCGACATCGATCCGGCCATCGTGGCCCACCTGGCCAGCCACGAAAAGCTCAGCGTGGCTCAGATCGACCATCTGCTCAACAAGGAGAGCGGGCTCAAGGGGATCTGCGGGGCCAACGACCTGCGCGACATCCATGCGCGCATCGCGCAGGGAGATCCCATGGCGCTGCTGGCCCTGGAGATGTTCACCTACGGGGTCAAAAAGTACATCGGGGCTTACATGGCCGTTCTGGGACGGGTCGACGCGCTGGTCTTTACCGCCGGGATCGGCGAAAACGACCCGGTCGTGCGGGCCAAGGTCTGCGAGGGGCTCGAGGGGCTGGGCATCGCCATCGACGGCCGGCGCAACCAGCGGGCGGCCGGCGGCCCGCGTTGGATCCAGGCCCCGGAGAGCCGGGTGCAGGTCTGGGTCATTCCCACCAACGAGGAGCTACAGATCGCCCGGGACACGGTGGCGGCCCTAGAGGCGGCCCCGGGGCGGCGATAGCCTTTTCGGCCTTGCCGGCGAGGGTCACAAACCCATGTAAAAGCGGGTAGTTGACACCCATTCAGGGTGCGGCCAAGCGCTGCGGCGGGGTTCACCCCCCCCCGGCCGCCCTCGGGGTCTGTTTGACAGGACCGGGGCCCAGCGGCTAACATTTCATCAGGATGCTTTCCTGCGAGGGCGCCATGGCAAAGGGCGAAGGTCGGGCCATACCCGAGGTGAGGCAATACTGTGAGCGGATCCTGGATCTGCTCAGCGACGGCGTCTACATTTCCGATCGCAGCGGCCGCACCCTGGCCGTCAACCAGATGTACGAAAGGCTCACCGGGCTCAAGAAGGCCGACCTGGTGGGTCAGCACGTGGACATCCTGGTGCAGAGAGGATTCGATACCGTCATCAATCCCCAGATTGTCGAGACGGGCAGACCGGCGACCTCGGTGCAGACCGACAGCCGGGGCAACAAGCGGGTGCTCAACGGGTTTCCCATCCTGAATGCCGACGGCCAGGTGGAGTTGGTGGTCACCTTCGTGCGCGACGTGACCCTCATGGCCCAGCTCAAGGATCAGATTGCCGACCAGCGCCAGTTGATCGCCCAGTACCAGTCCAACGTCCAGTACATCAGCGAAAAGTGCGTCCAGAAGTACCCCCTGGTGATCGCCAGTCCCGCCACGGCGGCCCTTTTGGCCACCCTGGAGAAGGTGGCCGCCACCGACGCCACCATTCTGCTGCAGGGCGAAACCGGGGTGGGCAAGGACGTCTTCGCCCACCGCATCCACCAGATCAGCCCGCGCAGCAAGCGCCCCTTCTTCAAGGTGGATTGTCCCACCATTCCGGAAAACCTCATCGAGTCCGAGCTGTTCGGCTACGATCCGGGGGCCTTTTCGGGCGCCAGCGCCAAAGGCAAGCTCGGCTTTTTCGAAATGGCCGACAAGGGGACCCTCTTTCTGGACGAGATCGGCGAGCTGCCCTTTTCCATGCAGGCCAAGCTGTTGCGGGTCCTCCAGGACGGCGAGATCATGCGGGTGGGGGCCACCCGGGTGCGCAAGGTGGACGTGCGGATCGTGGCCGCCACCAACCGGGACCTGGAATCCGAGGTGCGCCAGGGACGGTTCCGCAGCGATCTGTTCTACCGCCTGCGCGTGGCGGTGGTGACCATCCCGCCGCTGCGCGACCGTCCCGAGGATATCCGGCCCCTGACGCGGCATTTTCTGGAGCGCTTCAATATCCGCTACAAGAAATGCATCCGCCTGAGCCCCACCACCGAACAGATCCTGCAGGACTACCGCTGGCCGGGCAACGTGCGCGAACTGGAGAATCTGATCCAGAGCCTGGTGGTCAGCAGTGAAAGTGACACCATCGAACCGCGCCACCTGCCCAGCGCCATGCTGGACACCCTCTGCGGCGCGAGCCGCCAGGCGGCTTTGGGGGTGGCCGAGAAAATCGGCGCCGGCGAACTTTCGGGGCGCTCTTGCAACCTCTATCAGGCCCTGGGGGGCGAGGCGCGCTCCCTGAAGGAAATGGTGGCCGAAATCGAGGCCGCGATCCTCGAGGACGCCCTCCAGACGTGCGGGTCCGTCAGCGAGGTGGCCAGACGGCTCAAGGTGGATCGGTCCACCCTTTTTCGCAAGCTGCGCCGCCGCCGGTAGGCGCGGATCCCACCGTGCGGCCCGCCAATTATTGTTTGACGCCCGAGGCCGCGGCTTGGTACAAAACCGCTCCGACCACTGGGGATACCGCGGGAATTGCCAATGACGAAAAGATTCTTCTTGCGCCTTGTTTGGTACGCTGCCGCCGCCCTGACGCTCGCCGGGTGGGGAGCGGCCGCCTGGGCCACGGACGAGTACGCCCGGGCCACCGGCAAGGGGTGCATCTTCTGCCACCAGGAGAGCACCGGCGGGCAACTGCGCACCGCCGGGTTCGCCTATATCCGCAACGGGTACCGCTACCCCATCAGCCAGGCCGTGCTGCAAAAGGCCGAGGCCCTCCAGCAGCCCCTGCACAAGTCTCTGCGCTTCGCCCTGGGGTACCTGCATCTTCTGGCGGGCGTGATCTTCTTCGGGGCCATCTTCTACATCCACATCTTCGTGCGGCCCGGGCGCCTGACCGGGGGGCTGCCCAAGCCCGAGCGGATCCTGGGATTGAGCTGCATGGCGCTGCTCACGGTGACCGGCGCCTACCTCACCTGGGCGCGCATGGACCGCTGGGAGCAGTTCTGGGACAATACCTTCGGGATGATGCTGACCCTCAAGATCGGTCTTTTCGCCCTCATGGCGGCCATCGGCCTGGCGGCCGTGACCGTCGTTCATCGCCGGATGCGGGCCGCGGCCCAGCAGCCTCCGGCCGACCCCGGCGACGGGTTGACCCCGGCCCGCCTGGCGGCCGGTGACGGCAGCGACGGGCGTCCGGCCCTGATCGCTTACGAGGGGAAAATCTACGACGTTTCGGCGTCCGGCCGCTGGAAGTCCGGCCGCCATTTCGGCCGGCACCAGGCCGGCACGGATCTGACCGCCGCCATGGCCGGCGCCCCCCACGGGCCGGAGGTGCTGGAGAAGGTGGCCTGCCTGGGGGCCCTGGCCGCCGAAGACCCTCCCGGGCCCGCCGGTGCGGACCGCGTGCGGCGGGTCTTCGTGGTCATGGCCTATACCAACCTGGTCTTGATTTTTTTGATTCTGGCCTGCATCGGGGTCTGGCGCTGGGATTTTCCCCTGCGGTTGATGCCCGAGGCCCGGGCCGAGATCGTGGCGGGGCAGACCTGCGTCGCGTGCCACCGGCAAAAGACGCCGGCGATCGTGGCCGACTGGCAGGACAGCGCCCACGGTCGTCTGGGCGTGGACTGCTACAAGTGCCACCGGGCCAACAACGAGGCCCTGATCCTCAAAAGCCATCTGGAGCACACGAAAAGCCCCGTCTCGCCGGTGGTGTCCCCGATCCACTGCGCCGGGTGCCACCCCAAGGAGGCCGAACAGTTCGCCCGCAGCAAGCACGCCAACACCTACGAGATCATGTGGCGCATCGACCACTGGCTCAAGGACGGGATGAACAACGCCATCGAGCGGGCCACGGGGTGCCTGGCCTGCCACGGTACCGAGGTTCAACTGGTGGACGGGCGACCCGTGGCCAATACCTGGCCCAACGTGGGCATCGGGCGCCTCAATCCGGATGGGAGCAAGGGCAGTTGCAGCAGTTGTCACACGCGGCACCGCTTTTCGATCGAGGAGGCGCGCAAACCGGAAGCCTGCGACCAGTGCCACCTGGGGCCGGATCACCCCCAGATCGAGATCTATACCGAGAGCAAGCACGGGACCCTCTACCACGCCGAAGGATACCGCTGGCAGTTCGATCCGAAAGACCGGCGCTGGACCGCCGGCCGGGATTTCCGTGCGCCCACCTGCGCGGTCTGCCACATGTCGGCCGCCGGGGAGGTGCCCGCCACCCATGACGTCACCGAACGGCTGGCCTGGGAGACCCAGGCCCCGTTCACCGTGCGCCCGTCGGAGTTCGAGCCCTTTCCGGCCGCCACCGACTGGCAGACCGAGCGCGCCAAGATGACGGCCGTCTGCCGCCAGTGCCATGCCGAAAGCTGGGCCAGGGCCCATTTCGACAATTTCGACGCCGCC
>CALJLV010000124.1 GCA_937982505.1 uncultured Desulfobacteraceae bacterium
TACGAGATTGACTGACGTGACTGAGTTCAGACGTGTGCTCTTCCGATCTGCCCTGCGGGTAGAGCGTCAGGGGGCCGACCTGCACCAGGAGCGGTCCGCCATGGCTCAGGGGCAGCACGATCCAGAGCATCAGCGTAAAGGCCGCCGCAGCGCCCAGTCGCTGCCCCAGGGGTTTCAGCGGCAGCCGGGCGATGGCCACCAGCGCCAGGGCCGCCGCCAGGGCCAGGACCAGGGCCCAGGGATGCTCCAGAACGGCGGTGACTCCCGAAAAGAGCGCGGCTCCGACGATCCGGCAGCGCGGGTCGAGGCGGTGCAGCACTGACCGGCCGATGGCGAACGGTTCGACATTCATTTTCGCCGGCTGTGCAGGTAGGCGCCCAGGCCCACCAGGCCCAGAATGTAGCCCAGCCCGCCGAGAATATCCGGCAAAGACGGCGCCGGTTGGCGGACTTCGGTCAGCATGGCCAGAACAGGCTGGAGTTTGCGGTCCAAGGTGTCTTCCACGATCCGCTGCAGCGCCTCGGCGTTCAGATCGGCGGGCCGCTCCGGTGCCAGGGAGGTGGGCCGGACTGGCGGCGCTGGATCGCTGGCGGCGGCCGCGACCGGCGGGCGCCCCGCCGCGGGCAGGGCGCCGGCGGCGTCAAGGCCCCGCCGGACTTCCGCCTCTGGCAGGCGCCACTCGTTTTGATGCCCCATGCCGGCGCGCACGACGATGCGCAGGGCCGAGGCCTCGGGGATCTTGAAGCTGAACCTGCCGTCGGCGTCGGTCTGGCCGCTGAGCAGAAGCCGGTCTGGGGCGCCATAGACCTCGACGGCAGCCTCCCGGACCCGGCGGCCGCCGCTGAACTTGCTTTCAGTATGCACCGTGTCGCCTTCGACCCAGGCAAAGACGGTCACCTTGTGGGCCTGGGCCGCCGGCGCCGCATAGAGCACAATACCAACGAGCAGGGCCAGGGCCACCCCCGGGCGGTTGCAGCGGTTAAAAATGGGCATGGCGCTTCTCCCTAAACGACGGGACGCTGGATCGGGGCTGGAGGTGAATTCCGCTCTCCGGCGAGCCCCGGGATGAGTTCCGGCTTGACCTTGACCAGAAAGATCAGACAAAAGGCCGTCACGATCCCCTCGATGACCATCACCGGCAGGTGGGCCGCCAGCAGCAGCCCGGCCACCGCCAGGAAAGCCTCTCCGGTCGAAGCCAGGGCCAGGGCCGCCACCAGGCCGGCGCCCAGCACCGAAAGGAAGCCGCAGGCGAATCCGGCAACCAGAGTCCTTTTCCTGCCGCGGCCGACTTCCCTTCGCAGGAGGCCGGCCGCCGCCACTGCCGGAAGCGCCATGATCAGGGTGTTGACGCCCAGGCTGGTCAGGCCGCCGAACTGGAAAAAGACCGCCTGCAGCAGAAGGGCCACCAGAATGGCCGGGAAAGCGGCCCAGCCCAGGAGCAGGCCCACCAGCCCGTTGAGGATCAGGTGAACGCTGGACGGCCCCAGGGGGATGTGGACCAGGGAGGCCACGAAAAAGGCGGCCGCCAGCAGACCGGCGCCGGCGATATGCGCGTCGTCGAGCCGGCGCAGGCCGACCGCGGTGCCGGCCGCCGCCAGCGCGGCGCCGGTGATCAATACCGGCGCGGAGAGAACCCCTTCGGAGATGTGCATCAGCGTGCGTTGCGTTTCAAAAGGTTAAAATCTGTCGAAATGGTCACCGCCCCCGGTTTTGCCCGGCGGTGGCGCCGGTCGGGCGCGTCCGCGAAGTCGATGGATCCGCTCGGTGGTCTCCGCCGTTTAGTTGTTTTCCTGCCAGGCCTCGAAATGCACCCAGAGTACGGCGCCGATTTCCACGTCCTTTGGCTGGCCGTCACGGGGAAGCTTGAAACCGGCCTCGTTCAGGGCCGCAAAACCCCACCAGCCCGCTTTAGGGACGGCGCAGGTGAAGACCCCGTTGCCGTCGGCCTTGAGGGTCTGGGTGACCATGTAGTCGGTGGGGGCCTGGACCCGGCCGTTCTGATTGTAATATTCGACTTCCACTTCGGCGAAGGGCACCGGCCGGCCGTCAAGTTTGACGATGCCCTGAAACACATTGCCCGCGTAGAGGCCGAAGGGCTTGGCCAGGGGGACGATTTCGGTCTTGAGGCCCAGCTCGGCGTCCCAGCCCTCGTCGTCGCCGAAGGCCGCCACCACGGTGCGCGTGTAATGGATGATGAAGCAGTCTTCGGCCGGCTCCCAGTAGGGCTGGGGTTCCATATAGAATTGATGGATGCCGGGCCGGGTGACCGGGTAATCGATGCGCCAGGCCGGGTGCCCCATGACCTGGGCCGGCCTGATCCCGTCGCGCAGATCCACTTTTCCGGAAGGTCCGATGACGCCGAAGGCTTCAGGTTTCACCAGTTCCATGCCCACTTGCTCGAAAGGATGGGAAAAGCTCAGCTCCAGCGAAATGGCGCGGGGATCCTCGGCCATCACCATGGCGTCGCTGGGGATGATCATGCCGAAATGGGCCAGGGCCGGGTTGCCAAGGCAAAGCGTCAACAGGATCGCCAGGGCCGTGCGGATGCATGCGTTCATTGTCGATTTCCTCGGATGCCGCAAAAAAACCGCTCGGGCGCGCATCATCGCGGTGCGCAAGCCGTCGCGGCTTAATTGGGTGAAAAGGGTTTGGATTCTCCGGTTCAGCCGATGGCAGGTGCGCTTCATGCACACCGTTGGGGCGGTCTCCACGTTAGAAAACGCCGCTGCCGGTGTCAACGCTTTTGTTGGGCCCCGCGCGGCTTGACTTGAGCGGGAAAACCCACTAAACCTCAGCCTTTCACGAAACAGGCGGCAGACAGCGTGTGAGTTCAAATCGGCCTTCAGGCCGAAGATCGACCGGAATTTTCGATGAAGACCAGAATCTACCAGATGATCGGGGAGGCCGTGGCCCGGGCCCACGCGGCGGGGGACCTGCCATCGGCCCAGATGGGCGACATGGTCGTGGAAATCCCCAAGACCGAGGCCCACGGCGACCTGGCCACCAATGTGGCCATGGTGTCGGCCAAGGTGCAGCGCATGGCTCCGCGGCGCATCGCCGAGACCATCCTGGCGCACCTGCAGGACCCCGGACGCCTGGTGGCGCGCACCGAGATCGCCGGACCGGGGTTCATCAATTTTTTCATCCGCCCAGAGGCCTGGACCGCCCTGCTCAAGGACATCTGCATGGCCGGGGAGTCCTTCGGCCGCAGCCGGGACGGAAAGGGGCAACGGGTCCAGGTGGAATTCGTCAGCGCCAATCCCACCGGCCCCTTGCATGTGGGCCACGGCCGCGGGGCGGCGGTGGGCGATGCGATGGCCAACGTGCTCTCCGCAGCCGGCTACAAGGTCCAGCGTGAATATTACATCAACGACTCCGGACGACAGATCCGCACCCTGGGCCGATCGGTGTTTCTGCGCTATCTGGCGCTCTGCGGGCGGACGGTGGAATTTCCCGAAGACTGCTACCAGGGCGCCTACATTGGGGAACTGGCCGCCGAAATGCACGCCGCTCATGGCACCGGACTGCTGGCGATGGACGAGGAGGCGGCCGTGGCCCTCTGCGCGCGCCACGCCGCCGACGTCATTCTGGCCGGGATCCGCCGGGATCTGGAGGACTTCGGCGTCCGCTTCGACCGCTGGTTCAGCGAGCAGAGCCTCTACGATGCCGGCCGGGTGGAGGCCGCCATCGAAGACCTGGCCCGGCGCGCCATCGTCTACGACAAGGATGGAGCGCGCTGGTGCCGCACCAGCGACTTCGGGGACGAAAAGGACCGCGTGGTGGTGCGCAACAACGGCCTGACCACCTATTTCGCCTCGGATATCGCCTACCACCAGGACAAATTCGAGCGCGGATTCGAGCGGGTCATCGACGTCTGGGGGGCCGACCACCATGGCTACATCCCGCGCATGACCGCCGCGGTGGAAGCTTCGGGCCGGCGCCGGGACCAGTTCCAGGTGATCCTGGTCCACCTGGTGAACCTGCTGCGCGGCGGCCAGCCGGTAGCCATGAGCACCCGGGCCGGGGAATTCGTCACTCTGGCCGAAGTGGTGGCCGAGGTGGGGCGCGACGCGGCCCGTTTTCTCTTTCTGACCCGCCACCACGAGAGCCCTCTGGATTTCGATCTGGAACTGGCCAAGCAAAAGACCAACGACAATCCGGTCTATTACGTTCAATACGTGCATGCCCGGATTTCCAGCATTCTGCGCAAGGCGGCCGATGAATACGGGATCCGTTCGGTGCAGGCCGATGCCCTCGACGGGGGCGGCGAACTTCGGGAACCCGAGGAGATCCAGCTGATCAAGCTGATAAACGGATTTCCCGAAGTGGTGGCCAACGCCGCCGCCACCCTCGAACCGCACCGGGTGACTTTTTTTCTGATGGATCTGGCCGCCGCCTTCCATGCCTACTACAATCGTCACCGGGTCCTGACCGAGGATGGCGCCGTGGCCCGGGCCCGGCTCTGCCTGGTGCGCACCGTGCAGCAGATCATCGCCAATGGACTCGGCCTGTTGGGAGTGGCGGCCCCGGAACAGATGTAGGCTTCCGATCAACGGCAAATGGGCTGGCTGTGAGCGCAAAGCAACCCAAATCGGCTGATGCCCCCCCGGCATCCCCGCCAGCGGCCGGCGCCACCCGGCGATGGCTGCTCGTGCTGGTGCTCGTGGCGGGGTTGAATTTCGTTTTGGGACTGCTGGTGGGTCGCGGGACCTCTCCGATTCAGTTTGATATCCAGGCCCTGGAACGCGAACTGGCCCGGTTGCGGGATGCCGAGCTACAGGCGGAGATCAAGCGATTTCGCATCGCCATGGAGGGCGAAGGGAACCGCTCGGCCCTGGATTTTTACCGCGAGTTAAAGCAGGATCAGCCGGTGCGCAAACCGCTGCCCGGACCGCAGAAGGCTGCAGCCCCGGCCCTGCCGGCGGCCAAACCGCCACCCCCGGCAGCCAAACCGGCACCGGTCAGGAGCGAAGCGGCGCCGACCGGGACCGAAGCAGTCCAGGCCAAGTCCGAACCCGCCCCGGCCACGACGCCGCCCGTCGAAGGCAAGGCCGATGTCGTCCCGGTCAAGAGCGCGGCGGCTCCGGCAAGGACCAGCGCCGTCCTTCAGGTAGCCGCCCTGCGCGAGGCCCAGGCGGCCCAGCGGGTGGAAAGCAGGCTGCGGGCCGAGGGGTTTGCGGTTCGGATCGTCAAGGCCCAGGTCCAGGGCCAGGGGACCTGGTACCGGGTCCGGGTCGGGCCTTTCACCACTCCCGAGGCCATCCAGGACGCCCGCGGACGCCTGGCCAAACTAAACTTCAAACCCATCGTGATCAACGAATGATGTTCACCGCCAAGGAGCGATCTTGATGTCCATCAGCCGACAGGACGTTCTTCACGTGGCCAGCCTGGCCCGCCTCGATCTGGACGAGGCCGGGCTGGACACCTATGCACAGCAGCTGACCGAGATTCTGGCCTATGTGGCCCAGCTGGAAAGGATCGACACCGCCGGCGTGCCTCCCACCGCCAACGCGGTGGCCCTGCATAACGCTTTTCGCGAGGACCGCCGTCTGAGTCACCTGGAGCCGGCAAAGGCCCTGGCCAACGCCCCCTGGGCGGAGGACGGCGGCTTCATCGTCCCCAAGATCGTCGGCTGAGCCCGTGCGTGCCGGCGCCGAGCTGGCGCGGCGCACGGCCCTGGATCCAACCCGCGTATTCGAGGAAAAACCAATGGCGCTGCATGCCCTGACCATTCATCAGGCCCGAGAGCTGCTCGACCGCCGCGATATCTCGGCCCGTGAACTGACCCGCGCCGTGCTGGACCGCATCACGGCCCTGGACGGATGCCTGGGCGCCTTTCTGACCGTCAGCGAGGAGCTGGCCCTGTCCCAGGCGGATGCCGCCGATCGGGCCCTGAAGCAGGGCCGGGCGGCCGCCCTGACCGGCATTCCGCTGGCCGTCAAGGATCTGATCTGCACCGCGGGCGTGCCCACCACCTGCGGTTCGCGGATCCTGGAAAGTTTCGTTCCCCCCTTCGACGCCACCGTGATGCGACAGCTCTACGCGGCCGGGGCGGTGATGGTGGGGAAGACCAACATGGACGAGTTCGCCATGGGTTCCACCAGCGAGCACTCGGCCTTCAAGGCGGTGCGCAACCCCTGGAACACCGACCGCATCCCGGGGGGTAGCAGCGGCGGTTCAGCGGCCGCCGTGGCCGCCGACCTCTGCCTGGGGGCCTTGGGCTCGGACACCGGGGGCTCCATCCGTCAACCGGCGGCCCACTGCGGGGTCGTGGGCCTCAAGCCGACCTACGGCCGGGTTTCACGCTACGGCCTGGTGGCCTTCGCCTCCTCCCTGGACCAGATCGGCCCCCTGGCCAAGGACGTGACCGACTGCGCGTTGATCCTGAACGTCATCGCGGGCCACGACCCGGCCGATTCCACCTCGGCACCGCTGGAGGTCCAGGACTTCACCCGGAATCTGAAGGACGGCATCGAGGGGATGACCATCGGCCTGCCGCAGGAGTATTTCCATCTCCAGGGGCTGTGCCCGGAAGTGGCCGCGGCGGTGCAGGCAGCGGTGGAGACCCTGGCGGGAATCGGGGTCAGGACCGTGGAGGTCTCCCTGCCTCATGCACCCTTTGCCGTGGCCGCCTACTACGTGATCGCACCGGCCGAGGCGAGCAGCAATCTGGCGCGCTACGACGGGGTCAAGTACGGTCTGCGGGCCGACGGGGTTCAGGAGCTGGCCGAGCTGTACCGGCGCACCCGTTCCGAGGGCTTCGGCCCCGAGGTGCAGCGGCGCATCATGATCGGCACCTATTGTCTGTCGGCCGGCTACTACGATGCCTACTACGGCAAGGCGAGTCAGGTGCGCACCCTGATCCGCCAGGATTTCGAAAACGCCTTCGACCGCTGCGACGTCATCGTGGCCCCGGTGACCCCAACTGCGGCCTTCGCCCTGGGAGAAAAGGTCAAAGACCCGCTCCAGATGTACCTGTCGGACATCTTCACCCTTTCGGCCAACATGGCCGGAATTCCGGGTCTTTCGATCCCCTGCGGTTTTTCCCATGAAGGGCTGCCCATCGGCCTGCAGCTGCTCGGCCGCCACTTCGACGAGGCCTCCCTTCTGCGCCTGGCCTACCATTTCGAACAGGCCACCGATTTTCACCGGCGCAAGGCGCCGCTTTGATCGAATGTTCCGTGCTCGTGACGCCAGCGCGGCAGGGCCGGGGCGCGGATCCCATGGCAGTTGACTTTTGGACCGTGCCGGACATATCTCTGGCGAAGAAAAAGAATGCCGAAATTTGAAACCGGCCCACCCTGTTATCCCCATCAATCGGAGGCACCCCATGACCACCGTCATGCCCAAGGGCGACAGTTTGCGCAATGCCATCAAATGGATCGGCGAGGCGCGCCAGGCCGCTAATCGACCCTCGGACCGCAAGCTCCTGGATGAGGCCTGCCTGCGGTTCAACCTCAATCCGCTGGAGACCGAATACCTGGCCAAATTCATCGCCGGAAAGGTCGAGTAGACCGATTCATGTCCCGGATCCGCATCCTTCCCGAGGTCTTGTCCAACCAGATCGCCGCCGGCGAGGTGGTGGAACGGCCTGCCTCGGTGGTCAAGGAACTGGTGGAAAACGCCTTGGACGCCGGTGCCAGCCGCATCCAGGTAGGAATCGAAAAGGGAGGGCGGACCCTGATCCAGGTGGCCGACGACGGCTGCGGCATGAGCCGCGACGACGCCCTGATGGCCATCGAGCGCTACGCCACCAGCAAGCTGCGCGAGGCCGCCGACCTGTTTGCCATCCGCACTCTCGGCTTTCGCGGCGAGGCCCTGCCCAGCATTGCGGCGGTCTCACGCTTCACTCTGGTAACCCGCGAGGTTGAAGCCGAAGCGGGTACCGAAGTGCGCCTGGAGGGCGGATCACTGCGCGATGTGCGTACGGCCGGAGCCCCGCCGGGCACCCAGGTTACGGTGGCCCAGCTGTTTTACAACACTCCGGCGCGGCGCAAGTTTCTCAAGACCGTGACCACCGAACTGGGCCATATCGCCGACACCCTCGCCGCCGTGGCCCTGGCCCATCCGCAGGTGGGAATCCGCCTGGACCACGACGGGCGGGTCATGCGCCAATGGCCCAGCGTGGTCGAGCCGGTGGTGCGGGTGGCCGACGTGCTGGGCCGCTCCCTGCAGGATCGGCTGGTACCGCTGGCGCACGTCGCTGAGGGGGTTGCCCTCTCAGGCTGGGTGGCGCCGCCTGATGCGTCGCGCACCACCGCCCGGGGCATCTACATCTTTGTCAATGGCCGCTGGGTTCGCGACCGCGGGGTGTATCACGGTCTGATGGCTGGATTCGGTCAGCGCCTGATGAAGGGGCAGTTCCCCCTGGCGGTCCTCTTCCTAAAAATTCCCTTCGAACAGGTGGACGTCAACGTGCACCCCACCAAGCACGAGGTGCGCTTCGCCGAGCCCAGGGCGGTTCACGACGCCGTGGCCCTGGCCGTTTCGCGGGCCCTGACAGGCCGGGAACACGCCATCTGGCCGGCGGGTGACAAGGGGGCGCAAACGGCGTTGCTGCAGGCGGCCGAGCCGGCCTCCGGGTATCCCGCTCTGATGAGACACCCCGGCGGTATCACCGCTCCTCTCAGGGCCGCGGAGGCTTCGCCGTCCACGGTGCCTGTCGTCGAACAAACCGCCCGCCCGCCTTCCTCGACCGGATCCACCACGCCTTTTTTCCCATCCGGCGCGCCGCTCCAGAACACCCTGTGGCGCACCGACCGCTTCACGGGGCTCACGGTCCTGGCCCAGCTTCACGGTACGTATCTGGTCTGCCAGTCCGAGGCCGGCATGGTGCTCATCGACCAGCATGCGGCCCATGAGCGGATCTACTATGAGCAGCTGTCCAAGGCCGCCGCTGGCCGCCGGGCGCCGGCCCAGACCCTGCTGATGCCGGAAACGGTAGAGGTCGGTTTTGGTGAAGCCGCCGCCCTCGAACCTCTGGTGGCGCACCTGGTCCAGTACGGACTGGAGGTCGAACCCTTCGGAGGGACCACTTTTGCGGTCAAGGCGGTCCCGGCTTTTATGGCCGGCCGTCCCATCGAACCGCTGCTGCGGCAGATTGCCGAACAGGCCGCCGAGACCGGTTCGGCTGGCGGCTTGGACGCCCTGATCGACAACAGCCTCAAGCTAATGGCCTGCCACGGGGCGGTGCGCGGCCGCCAGCACCTTTCCGAAACCGAACTCAAGGGCCTTCTGGCTCAGCTCGACGACTGCGAGCAGCCCCACCACTGCCCCCACGGGCGGCCCACCTGGATTCTCATCGATCTGCGCGAGCTGGACAAGCGCTTCGGCCGCATCACCGGATAATCAGGACGCCTCGGGGCCATCCCAAGGCCTGATCAAACTCTGGCTATCTGCTCTCGAAAGTGGTATGAAAGCCGTAAAAGATTAACCCTCCGCATTCAAAAATTCATCCTTTTTTTAGCATGCTAAGCAGTAGCGAGCGATTGTAAAAGGCCTGCAGCAAGTCATTGGCATTCTTCCAGAGTGCGGTCTTCCCTTTTGAGGCGCGCGACGTTGCGAGTCCGGGGGCGGCACCGAAAAGGAGGATGAAATGATGGCGCGAGCATTACTGCCGGGTTTTTCGGTCGTTGGGCTGGTCTGTTTTTCGTTTCTGTTCAAATCGGTCGCCATACTCGAAGCCCAATCGATCCGGACCGTGATGACCGCCGCCAGTGCCACGGCCATGGCCAGTGCGCCGTACAAGCGCATCACCCAGGACGATCGGAAGGACTGGAATCCCCGCATCGACGACGGGCGGATCGTCTGGCTCAAAGAAACCGACGATCCGCAGCAGCAGGCGGTGATGCTCTATGACAGCGGGGGGACCAAACAGATCGCCGTCGTTCAGAGTTCGGACATTACACTGGAGATCGAAAACGGCTGGGTGTTCTGGGAGGCCTGGGACGAACAGGACGGGGACTACGAAAAGTGGGTCTACCCCATCGCCGGCGGCCAGGTCATCCGGATATCCGACCCCGGGGTGTTTGACAACCGTCACCATCGGTTTGAAAACGGCGGGGTGCTCTGGGAAACCGGGGAGGAATACGGCCCCAAGGACCTGGTCTTTTTCGACGGCACCCGCACCTTGACCCTGGCCCAAAGCGGGAGTTATCGCAATTTTGCCTTCAGTGGCGGGGCGGTGGTTTGGGAAAGCGGCGACGGCGGTCCGTATCTGCGCGATTACGCCATCCTGCTCTATGACGGCGACACCACCCAGACCCTCAGCCAAATCGGCGTGGCCAACGGTTTTGGCGGCCATGTGCTCGCCGACTCCCGGACCCCCAGCGGGGGGTTTCTCGGGCCTTACTGGAACCGGGGGGCCTGCGTCCAGGGCCGGCGGGCGGCCTGGATGGCGTGGAACAGCCAGGATCAGAACTGGGAGATCCTCCTTTTCGACGGCGGTGATGTGCGCCAGATCAGCGACCACAAGGCGTACGACTACAAGCCCCAGGTCTGGGGCGGCCAGGTCGCCTGGGTGCGCCAAATGAGCGGCGCCGACGAATTATGGTTCTACAACGGCCAAGAGGCGGTGCGGATCACCGATGCCTTCCATCGCAACGAGGACCGTTTCGTCTTGCGCGAGGACCGGCTGGTCTGGTTTCGCGAACAATCCGGGCCGCTGTGGACCTATGAACCGCAATTGGATGCCTTGCGGATGCTTCAGCGCAGCAAGGATGCCGACGGCTACGATGGATTTCACGGGCCGGTGTTCGATGATCGGGGGGTCTCCTGGTATATCAGCCGCTACAACCCCGCCAGCACCGAAACCGACTACCTTCTGAGGCTTTACGACGGCGTCCAGATCAGGGACCTGGACACCCTCCAGGGGGCCACCGTCGGCCCTTACTACCAGGGCGGCTATCTGACATGGAGCAACCTGAAGGAAAGCCGCATCACCTGCCGGCAGTGGGTGAACTGGCCGTCTCCAGGCCATTACGAAGAGGTGGAATCCTGGATCTGGGATCGGGAAGTGTTTTTCTACGCGCCGGACGGCGGCGGCGAAATCCTCCAGCTCACCGAGGATGCCGTGCGCCACTGCGCGGGGGTGTCCGACATCGACGACGGACAGGTGGTCTGGTGCGGCGAGGCGCCGTCGCCCTTGCCCACCTGTGACCACTGTTTCGGGGCACGCTGCGGAGACATCTTCCTGGGCGGGCTGGCCGCCGATGATTTGCAGATCGAGGCGGCCGATATCGTCCTCGACCCCATTTTGCGGCACGGGGAAGAAACCACCATCCAGGCCACGGTCCACAACCGGGGCGCCTACCCGCTTTCGGACGTCAAGGTCGCGCTGTGGATCGGGGGAGTCGAAAGGGAAGGGGCCGCCATCGCCGCCATCGCGCCCGGAGAATCGGCCCGGGTGGACTTCCAGTGGATGGTCGACTGGACGGTCAAGGCAGCGCTGGGCCGTTTCACCGATATCACCGTCAAAGTGGACCCGCTCGACGAGATCTACGAAGTCAACGAGGCCAACAACCAGGCCGCTATCCGGATCAGTGGCCTTCTCAAAGGCGAAAAGCGCGTCGATATGACCGACGGCAGCGGCTTTTTGATCGCCGATCTGGATCTGGTGCCCTTCGCAACCCCGGTCGCCGTCTGGTTCGATGACGATGCCGAGCGATCCGACGACGGCCTCCCCACGCGCCACTACAACCCGGTGGCGACCATGGGCGAAGTGCTCTTCGACATCGACGCGCTTTTTAACGGGGATCAACTGGGAAACGGCTTTCAGGGCCTCGAAAAGGGGGATTTTGCCACCCCGGAAGCCATAAACCTGGTGGATAAATACTGGTTGTCTTCCCCGGGGATCGTCCTGGCGGAGGGGACCACCGCCTGCGAACTGGCCGGGGCGCCGGTGGCCGCGTACCTGAACTGGCCCATGCTCTCCTCGGATCTTCTCACCGATGGTCTGGAAGCGGTAGTCAGCCGCCTGGGGGCCAGCTATCTGCTGGTTTTCGCCGAAAACGCGGCTTCGGCCAACGACATCGTCGCCGCGCTGCAGGCTCTGAACCTGCCCCCGGAACGCAGACTGCTGGTCAAGACCGTTGTCCTTGATCCGCCCGCCGAAAACGGTCCGGCCGAAGCCTTCATGGAGGTGCTCGAAGCCTTCGGGGACCAGCCGTCGGGTATCGTGGTGACCAATTCGCGTGATGCTTCCTGCTTCGCCGCCGCCCCCCTGGCCGCTTTTTACAAGGCATTGATACTGGATGTCCGAGATGTGGTCACGGGACCGGTTTCCTATGAGGCAAACCGTTACGAGGCGTTGAATGGGATCAACAATTTGATTTCCGAGGTCAGGGACAGGGTAGATGACCACGATATCAAGGGATTCATCCAAAAATATCTCCAAAAGCACTTCAAGCCAAAAGACATGACGCAAGATCAGGGCCGGCCGTATCTGTTTCTGGTCGGTACCGTGAATTGGCTGCCTTTCGGCATCGAACGGGAACCTTTTTCCCCGGATTTCGATCCCAACGACTCCGACAAGGACTGGATTGCCAGCGACCACCGTTATTACCGTGCCCACCCGGCCATCGTGCCCGGGGGCCGCATGCCACTGCCCGGCGCAGACAACCTCAACCATATGGCCCGTGCGCTTCAGTTTGACGCCCTTCCCGCCGGTGCAAGATCGGAGTCGGACGGTTGGGAAACCCGCGCCCTGGGCGCGGGCATATTCAATGTTTCGGGAAAACGGCGATGGCAGACGAACAAGGTCTGGTGGCTGGATTCCGTTGTCTACCAGATGGATGAATTGGCCCGGAGCGCTCCGGGTATTCAAATTCTAAGACTTTTTGAGGATCCATGGCGTCATCAGGGGGGGTGGGGGGCGAACTGGTACCGCTTTGACGCCGCCTGGGCCAAATGGTTCAAATTAAAAAACCAGTCGGATCAGATCATCGAGAAGGCGCCGCTTTTTTGGGATGCCGGCAATCCCTTGCAAAATCCCCTTGGCACCGGCAGTAGAGGAGACGGCATCAACAACGATTATGACTTGGTCGGCTATGAGGATAATGATGGCAAGCACCCGGTGGAGCATATCTTTGATGCCAACCAAAATGGAGCATACGATCCGGAAGGGGACGTGATCCTTGATGAGGGTCTAGAACCCGGGATCCAAGCGACGCTTTTTGTAGAGCTGATCGATGAGGAAGTCTGGGACGGTTTCGACAACGATGGAGACGGGATGATCGATGAAGATTGCAGCTTCTGGCACCTTCTTCCATTGACCGAAGTTTACAATGGGCAAAGACTGTCCGCCATCGATCCCATACTGGGTTCTCATGATTACGGCGATTTGATCGATACCGAGCTGATTAAGATTGAAGGCCTACCCTCCCAAGGGTTCGTTTTGTATTCCGGGCATGGTTACAACAGCGGCTGGGCGATGCAAAACGTGGGCGGCAACCAAGACCCCGGCGATCCCAACGGGTCCGTCGCGCCCAATTTCGATCCTCCGGCAAAAACGAGCGACGATCGAACGGATGATCAAACGCGGTTTGAACACAACGAAGTGCCAAAGCTTGCGCCTTCTCTGGTCATCGCCTCGGCCTGTGAGTCGAGCCGGGCCTGGGAAGATAACAACATCTCTCTGTCTTTTCTTAAGAAAGGGGCCCTGGCCTACATCGGAGCGACGGTCATCGCCTACTCGGGTTCCTGTGATGAGCTGGTCCAGCAAATGCTCAATCGGGTAGAGAACCGAAAGCTTCACATCGGCCGGGCCTTCCGATTCGCCGTGGACAACCTGGACGAAAACGACCTGTGGGCTGCCCGGTATGGCGGAGGCAACGCCTTTGCGTACATGGCACGCCACGGGTTCAATCTGTTCGGGCTGGGATCGACCGAAATTTATTTCCGTCCACATTCGGCCGTCCCCAACGCCGGCGGGGAGCCCAACAACGGCGACCAAACCGTGTCCTGGTCCGCCGCCGCGCCGGTCTACGACAGCGGCACCATGACCTGGTCGGCCGACATCACCTTCACGCTTCCGGAGTCTGCCGAGTTGACAGATGCCGGAGGCAAGGTCGTCGAGGTGGTCCTGCCCCATACCCTCATGACCTATTATGCCGATACCGCGGACCGCCCGGCGCTTCACGCGCTGCCCTTCGACTACGATCTGCCCCTGGGCGGGAGGCTGGTGGGCTTGACTTTGGAAAGCGCCACGGTCCGCAAAACTTACGATTTTTCCATGTACAACGTCACGGATGAGGCCAAGCGGTACCCGGGTGAAGATCAGGGAGAAACTTTGTCTGGCGATGACGAAGATCCGGCGCTTTACGCCGGGCCGTTGTACCCCGACGTGCTTTTCGTCTCGGATTCCGTCTATGACTCCCTTTCCAACAACGATCGGGTCTACGGCTCCGTGGCGGCTCTTCAGGTGGATGGCACCATCCCCCGAACAACGGTCTATGACACCGTCGTCCTGAAAATCACCTACACCACGCCCCTGGGGGTACAAGAGACCCACGCCGTCAACGAAGCCGACCTCACCGTCCAGGCGACCATTGTGAGCACGGATGGCGAAATTCACACCGTCATCCCCCGGCTGACCGTCGAGACGGTGGGCGGCCTGGTTCACAAGGAGGTGGTCAAGGCGGCCTTGACGGTTGGAACCGCGCCGCAGGTGGTGGATTTTACCGTTGAAGATATCCAGTTGTATCGCTACGTGGGACGGATCCGTCTGAGCGAGAATGGCGCCCTGGCGGCGGAGGCCGTTTTCGAAGAAACCGCCCCCGGCGTCGTCTTAGATGCGAATCTGGAAGGGGCCGTCAGGGATGCCCTTCAAAAGCCGTTCGGCCCCATCTTCGTTTCGGACATGGCGGGGCTGACATCCTTGGATGCGGGAGGTAGAGGGATCGTCGACCTGGCGGGAATCGAGCACTGCGCCAATCTCAGCGAACTCAACCTCAATCTGAACCGGATCAGCGACCTTTCCGCCCTGGCGAATCTGACCCGCCTGGAACGGCTCCATCTCCACAAGAATGCGATAACGGACATCGCGCCCCTGCTGTCCAATTCCGGACTCGGAGGAGGGGACCGGTTGGACCTGAGGGACAACCCGTTGAGCGACCTGTCCCGCAGCACCCACATCTCGC
This sequence comes from uncultured Desulfobacteraceae bacterium, assembly GCA_937982505.1. Classification (GTDB taxonomy): domain Bacteria; phylum Desulfobacterota; class Desulfobacteria; order Desulfobacterales; family UBA2174; genus UBA2174. Next base: position 15,138 of record CALJLV010000124.1, read on the forward strand.
AGCTTGCAGCCCAGGGCGTCCAGGTGCAATTCGAGATACGCCCCGGGGATCTCAACGACGATACCCTGGTGAACCTGGCCGACGCGGTCGCGGCGATCCAGGTGGTTAGCGGGATCGTGCCGATTCAACCCCTGTTCACGTCAGCCGAAATCGACCACGACGGCGACATCGCCATTTCGGAGGTCGTCTTTCTTTTACAGGCCGTTGCCGATTTGAGGTAAAAAACCAACAATTGCGGATTACAGTTCAGAAAACCAGAACCTTGTCCGCGTCCGCCGTCAGCTCGTAGAGGTCATCCATCCAGCCGATGGGGCAGGTGCCGGATCCCACCAGACCGTGGGATTTCATGCAGACCCCTCAGACATAAAAGTCGCCCTGGAACTGGTTGATCTGACCCATCACATCGAACTGTTCACTGCCGGCGCGCTCGAAGCACACCCCCTTGCCGAGCATGAACACGCTGACTTCATCGCCTCTTTTGACCCCCACGTTGGCCAGTCGCATGGCGTTGTAGATGGTCTCGCCGTCGTCGCTGTTGATGATGAACAAGATTTTCATCGCTGTGTCCTTTTCGGTTTTCAAGCATCCGTAACAAACCCACCCATTCGTTTAAAATCACTTCACCCTCTCAGGCCGACAAAGGCCCCCTGGCCGAATCCGTCCAGGATCCGCCCGCTCTTGTCGCCCGGGATCAGCGTCTGCTCGATACGGTCGATGCGGAAACCCGCCGCCTCCAGTTGAGCCATCACCTCCCGGGTGGAAAAGAAGGTGGCCTCCCGGTAGAACCGGCTTTGGTCGCGGTGGGCTTCGTAGTACCGCCCCAGGTTGCTTTCCTTGTCCACGAATCCCACCACGAATCACCCGCCGGGCTTAAGCACCCGCCAGGCTTCCGCGAAGGTTGCACCCAAGTCATCGACAAAGCAGATGGTGGTCACCATCAGGACGAAGTCCGAGCAATCCGTCGCCAGGGGAAGGTGTTCGGCGGCCCCGGCGATGACCTGGATGCCCTGTTGCCGCGCCTTGAAGGCCATCTCCTGTGACGGTTCCACGCCGGTGCGAATGCCGAAGGGCACGGCGAGCTTTCCCGAAATGATGCGGCGGGTCATCTCGGCGCATTTTTCCGGGTCCACTCCCCCCTTGTCCGGGTGCCATTAGGCCAGCAGGCGCCGCTAGCCGGCCTTGATCTCGGCCATGGTCGCTGTTTCAGCCAACTGGAGAGTCTCCCGGGCGGCATTGATTTCCTGGTATTTGGTGCGCTTCAATGGTCCAGCTTTCCTTCTCTTTTGAGCTTCGAAAAAATGAAAACTGCGCCGCTGCGGGACAGGCCGAGTGTTTCGGCCAGGACGCCTTCATCCATCGGGCCTTCCGCGTTCCAAACCTCCAGCACCTCGGCTTCCAGCTCCTCCAACCAGTCCTCGAAAAGAACGAGAAGTTCGGGCTCGGCCAGCGTCAGCAACTGCTCGGACCGCGACACTTTGTCCATCAGGCTTTGGCACATCTGCTTGGGGTCGACACCTTCGCCCATGCACTCGGCCAGTCACAAATGCACGAGGCTCGAGACCTTGTCGCCTCCCGACTGACCGACCAGGTCCATGAGAAAACGATCACGGGCATCCTGGTCCAGGTCGGCCATCAGCCGTTCCATCACCCGGGTGATTTGCGCCAAGGCGGTTTCCGGCGCCATGAGGGAAACAATTTTCAGCAGTTCATCCATACCTACTCCACTGGTCTAGAAGCCCTTGCGGTTCTTTAAAAGATCCGTAGCCACATCTCCGAGAATTTTCAGGGCCTCCAGAATCCTCGCATCAGCCAGGTGGTAAAACACAAACGGGCCTTCGCGTTCCACTTCCACCAGCAGCGATCGCTTCAATTCCTTCAGATGATGCGATACCAGCGGCTGGGAGAGATCGAGCGCCTCCACGATGGCCGATACCGATTTGCGGCCCCGGCTGACCAGCAGCAGAATCTTCAGGCGGTTGCCGTCCGACAGGCTTTTGGCCAGAAAAGCGGCGCGTTGCAACAGATCTTCGTTCAATGAAAATGCCCCTGAAAAATTAGATCTCCCGGGCTATCGAAGGTTTCGCGACGGATTGAAACAGCATGATATCGAGATGTCATCAATATCAGCATATAAATGACCGCTTATATAAAAAGTAGTTTTTTGTCAAGGCCGGGCAAGTCCATGGGTCATTGAAAAAAATTTGTACAACGTCCCCGAGGGTCCAACCGACTTTTAAATGATCCCGGACATGAGTGCGATTGCGATCGCGAGCAGCATAAATCCCGTGATGTTCTGGACCGTGCGCATGGTGATCTTGTGCAGATAGCGCTTGCCGAGCAGCACCCCGGCAAACGCCGATACGACTCCGGTGAGGATCAGGGGCCACTGATCCGCGCCGATGGGCCTGGCGCTTTCGCCCGCCAGAAACATCCCCGCATAGGCGGTGATGCGGGTCAGGTCCACCATGAAGCCGATCACGGCGTTGGTGCCCACGAAGGCCTGGGCCGAGATGCCCACCTTGGCCAGGAAGGCCGAGCGCAGGGCGCCCTGGTGACCGGAAAACCCGCCGAAGAAACCCGACAGCAGACCGCCAAGAAACAGATACCGACGATCGAATTCCAGCTTGCGAAACCGCGGCAGCAGCTCGAAAAGGGCGAAAACAAGCATCATCAGGCCCATGACAAGCTTCACCGGCGTGATGGTCGCGGTTCTGGCCCCCAATGAATAGTGCGCGATCTCTCCGAAATGGGCCACGTAGCCCAGCGCCGCGGCCCCCGCGCCGGCCGCCGCGATGGCCGGCAGGCCAAAGCGCAGCACCAGACTCCGGTCGGCATGGCCGCCCACCAGGGCGATCTTGAAAAGGTTGTTGGCCCCGTGGACCACGGCGGTGGCCGCCACCGCCACGGGCACCGTAAAAAAGAGGGCGAAGACCGGCAGGAGCAGGGTGCCCAGACCGAAGCCCGAAAAGAGGGTCAGGGCCGAAACGAGCAGGGCTGACAGGCTGATGACGATGAAGCTCATTTATCACCGATTTTCGCGGCACGGTTTACATATAAGGCTCTTCGCTGTTTCATGTGGGTGGATTTGGTTTGCGAGGGACCTCGACCTGG
>CALJLV010000125.1 GCA_937982505.1 uncultured Desulfobacteraceae bacterium
CCACCGCCACCGAACCCCGGGCCATACTGGCAAACGCCGCCGAGCACCTGGTGAGGGCCCTCACCATCTCTTATTTCACCGGCCTCAGGCCAGGCCGCAGCGAGCTGCTGAAAATCCGCTGGCGCCAGGTCGATCTCGATGCTAAAACGATCCTCGTTCTTTCGGCCAGCAAGGGCGGCCCCAAGGCGCGCCTGGTGCCCCTGCATCCGCAGTTCGCCGAGCTCCTGGCCAAGTGGAGGGAGGCGGACGAAAAAGATCGCCAGGGCGGCAACAGGCCGCAAGAGGACTACATCATCACCTATCGGGGAAAGCCGGTGGAACGGATCATCAAGAGCTTTTCGGCCGCCAAGCGCCGCGCCGGCATCACCCGGCGATTGAGGCCGTATGATTTCCGCCATGCGTTCGCCACCGCGCTGCTGGCAGGCAACGCCGATCCACGCAAGGTGAGCGAACTGATCGGCCATTCCAGGGTCGACACGACCCTATCCATTTACAATCACACGACAACGGCCCTGAATCGGGCCGTCATCGAGCGCTTGCCCGGACTTGGAAATGATAAATAATTCGTCCCTTTTGGTAAATCGTATTTACCAAAATTTATTGCCCTATTTTACCTGCGATAATGGGGCGTTGGACATAGCACTGTCCGTTCGGGACGCTGGGGTCGCTGGTTCAAATCCAGTCTTCCCGACCATATTGAACAAGGCGGCCCGGCCGAATCATCGGTCGGGCCGCCTTGTTTATCGATTCAAAGAGATATCGTAGAGTTGGGCCGCGTTGCGCCACAGGACCGCCTCGAGAAGATCGGCGGGCAGACGGCGGGCCGCCAGGAGGCGAATCTCCCGGTCCCAGGCATAGGGGATATTGGGAAAGTCGGTACCGAAAAGGATCCGGTCGGCGCGCAGATCCGTGAGCCTCGGCACGTCCGCGAAGGGCAGAAAGTCGGCCAGGGCCATGGTCGTATCCAGCCACAGGTTGTCATAATCCCGGATCAGACGCCCATAGGCGCCGAACTCGTCGGCCCCCAGGTGGGGCACGCAGATGTTCAGATCCGGATACTTCCCGAGCAGCGATTCGATATGGTCGGCACGGCAGAGCTGACGAGGATCGCAGGCATAATGCGGGCTCCACGGCTCACGGCCCGCATGGATCAGAAGCGGTTTTTGATGGGCGCTACAGACGCGGCAGACCTCGTCCAACGCCGCACCATCCAGGGCAAAACACTGCACATGGGCGTGCAGCTTGACCCCGCCCAAACCCAGGGCGAAAGCCTGCTCCAGGATCGAGGCCGCACCGGCTTCGCCCGGGTAAACCGTCGCCAGGCCGGTCAGGCGGGGATCATGGCGGCACAGATCGGCCATGAACCGGTTCAGTGAAGCGGCAATCCCCGGTCGATGGGCGTACTGCATGACCACCAGATGGGCCAGGCCGCGCCGATCGAGAAAGTCCACCACCGCCCGGGCGTCGAGCCGGTAGCGCACCGGCCAGGCATAGGCATCGAACCAGGAACGGACCGCCTCGAAGAGAGCCGCCGGAAAAACATGGACGTGGGCATCGATCACCGGCGGCAGATCGGCGGCCAGACAGTGGCCTTCGACATCGTCGGGGATCGGCATCTTCATGGGAGATTCCTCAAATCCGTGGGACATTGCTTTCTCCGGATATTTAGCAAAATTTAAAAACTGATTCCGGACATACCCTTCGCTTACACCCCTTGTCAAGCGGCCGCCTCGATTGAGGAGCAGATCGTGAAGATGCCACCACCGCTTCAATGCGATCTTGAAAAACGCATCCTGGACGGGCTGGCCTGCGAGTACCGGCAAGCCCTCTCCTGCCTGGAGGCGCCGCTGCGCCGTCGCCTGGCGCCCCCCCTGTTGCGGATCTGCGAGCTCAAGGGGCACTGGGGCCAATGGGTTCCGGAGCGCCGCGAAATCCGCCTGAGCCGCCGCCTGGTCACCGAATACCCCTGGGGCGCGGTGCGCGACGTGCTGCGCCATGAAATGGCCCACCAGCTCGCCGGGCTGATGGACGCCGGCGATTCGCGCCCCCACGGTGCCGCCTTTCGCCAGGCCTGCCGGCTGCTGCGGGCCGATCCGGCCGCCAGCGCCGCCTATCGTCCGTTGGACCTCCAGGCCGTCCCGGCATCGAGAACCCCCGAGGACCGGCTGCGGCGGCGGGTGCAAAAACTCTTCGCCCTCTGCGAGAGCCCCAACCCCCACGAGGCGGCCAGCGCCATGCGCAAAGCCCGTGAACTGATCGCCCGGCATGGCGTCCATCAGTCCTCCGCGGACTGGGCCGAACCGTACATCAGCATCCTGCTGGGCCAGCCGGCCCTGCGCCATTTCCGCGACGACTATCTTCTGGCCCATCTGCTGACGGACCTGTACGCGGTGGCCGGCGTCTGGGTGCCGGCCTATGTTCTGGAAAAGGCCCGCATGGGCAGCGCCCTGGAAGTCAGCGGGCGGCCCGCAGAGGTTCAGGTGGCGGCCTACGCCCACGATGTCATCCGTCGTGTCATCCAAGACGGATGGTGCCGGCAGCGGGAACTCAAACGCCGCGGCCAGCGTTCCCGCAGAGATTTTGCCGTGGGGGTCATCGAAGGATTCCGCGGCCAGCCCCTTGCCCCTGTCGCGGCGCCGGGGCCGTCCGCCCCGGCGTCGCGGGATCTTGTGGCCGCCCCGGATCCCGGCCTGGACGCCTATGTCCAGCAGCGCTACCCCGGGCTGCGGCGCAGTCTCCGGGGAGCCGGCGGCCTGGACGCCGCCGCTTACGGAGCCGGGCTGGACCAGGGTCGTCGCCTGGTGATCCGCAAGGGGATCACCGGCGGGGATTTTTCCGTTGACACCCAGCCCGCGATTGCCTACCTTTCGCGCTAGACCGAAGCCGCCCACGGAGGCCACCCCCTCTTCGCCCAGCGAGGCTTGCATGTCCCGCGAACGGCCGATGCTGGCAGTCCTTTTCGCCGATCTGGTCAGAAGCACGCAGCTCTACGATACCCTGGGCAACCCTACCGCCCAGGCCATCGTCAACCGCTGCCTCGACCTTCTGGCGCGCGTCTGCGTGCATTACGGCGGGACGGTGGTCAAAACCATCGGCGATGAGATCATGTGCACCTTCTCCAGGGCCGACGATGCCGTCCAGGCGGCCCAAGAGATGAACAAATCCCTATCGGCTCTCAGTTTTCCGGAACTTCCCGGCTTCCAGGCGCCCAACATCCATACCGGCGTCGAGTACGGAGCGGTGATCCACCAGGCCGGAGACGTCTTCGGCGACGTGGTCAACACGGCTTCCGGCCTGGCCGGACTGGCCAAGCCGCGCCAGATCCTGGCCGGCTGCGCGGCCGTGGCGGCCCTGGCGCCCAAAACACGCCGCAGCGCCCGGTTGAATGACCGCACCGTGATCAAAGGCAAGGGCGGAGAGCTGGAAATTTATGAAATCATCTGGGAGCAGCAGGACGTCACCCTCGTTTTGGCGCCAGGCCCCGATACCCCGGAGGCCCGGGGCGGGATCGACCTGCGATTCCGGGATCAGTTCCTGTCGGTCGATTCCCGCCGCCCTTCGGCCGGCCTGGGCCGCCAGCCCCACAACGACATCGTCGTGCCCAACGATCGGGTCTCGCGCTCCCATGCCCGCGTCGAGTACCGGCGCGGCAGATTTTTTCTCATCGATCAGAGCACCAACGGCACCTTCGTGACCGTCGAAGGAAAGCCGACCGTCCTGGTCCACCGGGAAGAGCTGGCACTGTCGGGAAACGGCCGCATCGGTCTGGGTCAGGCGGTCGCGCCCGATTCAATCGATGCCATCCGCTATTCGGTCAAGGACGCCTGAGGCGCCCGCCGGCAGGGTTGCACGCAGGATGGATGCGGGTTTTGAGAAGCACACGGAAAGCGTCGGATCCAAACCCCGGAAGGGGCCAAGAAGGGCCGTTGATTCCATGGCGTTACGCATCCGCATTGCCGCCGCTTCGGACCGGGGCCAGATTCGCGCCCAGAACCAGGACTTTCACGCTTATCGCGTCCCGGATCAGGGCTGCCTCGACGACAGGGGGATACTCCTGGCGGTGGCCGACGGAATGGGCGGCCATGCCGGGGGTCAGGAAGCCTCCCGGATTGCCGTGCAGACCCTCATGTCCGCCTATTACCGTGCTTCGGACCTTTCTATCCTGGAAAGCCTCGAGCAGGCCGTGATCCACGCCAACCTGACCGTCAAGGCCCGCGCCGCCCAGGACCCGGCCTTGCGGGGCATGGGGTCGACCCTGACCGCCCTGGTGCTCCAGCACCAGGGCGTCTGTTACGCCCACGTGGGCGACAGCCGCGGCTACCTGATCCACAACGGCCGCATGATCCAGTTCACCCGGGACCATTCCCTGGTCGCCGATCTGGTGGGCGCGGGGATCATCAGCCCCCGGGATGCGGCAAGGCATCCGGATCGCAACATCATCACCCGGGCCATCGGCATGGAGGCGGACCTCAAGGTGGATGTGGCCCGACTGCCCCACCGGCTTCAACCCGGCCAGATCTATCTGCTCTGCTGCGATGGGCTGCACGGTCAATTGAACCCGGAAGAGATTCAGGAGGGCCTGACCCGCGGCGAGGATCTCGACGACGCCTGCCGGCATCTGGTGGACCTGGCCAATGCCCGCGGCGGACCGGACAACATCACGGTTCTGGCAGCCCGGGTGGACCGCAGCGGCATCTTCTCGCGGTGGCGAAGCGGCGCTTGAGCCTTGCGACGGCGTAATGAAACCGTCACCTCTGAACGCCGTGGCCCGCCTCGGGCGCTGACCTATTTGCGCTGGTTGAGCGCCTTGAGCACATCATCGGTGATGTCCACCTCCGGATCAAGATAACCGATGACATTGGGATCCTTGAGGATGATGGAAAACTTCTTCTTGCGGGCCGCGTCCTTGAGAATGTCATCGGCCGCCTTGAGGATGGTGGCCACCAGCTCGCGGTCCTCGCGGGCGATGTCCTCCTTGGCGTCGGCCACCAGGCGCTGATAATCCTTGTAGATTCTCTGGAGCTGCTCGGTCTTTTCCTTCTTTTCGCCCTCGGCCATCTGCGCGCCGCGGGTGTTGAGATCCTCCTGGAGCTGTTTGAGGGCCTGGCCCTGGCGGTCGACCTCCTTTTCCTTCTGGGCCCGCAGCAGGTCCAGGTCGGTCCGCGCCTGCTGGCCCATCTTGGATTCGCGCACCAGCCGGTTGAGATTGATGAAGCCGACCTTGCCGTCAGCCGCCTCGGCGCGGGTGGCCGCCCATGAAGCCATGAAGAGGATTCCGGCCACAAGGATCAGGATCATGGCCGGCAGCCGGCGGGCCGGGCTGTCGGGATTTGGCGTCGCTGTCTGCATGTTCCGCTTTCACTCCTTTTTGGATCTGCCGTTAAACGGTTGAACCGCGGTTGCCGGGGATCAATGGCGCCCAGAGACCGGCGGCCAGAATCCCTTGCGCCAGGGCCAGGTCTTCAGGGGTGGTGATCTTGATGTTGAATCGATGACCGGCGATGGTGGGCACCCGTTCTCCCAGGGCTTCCACCAAAGCCGCGTCATCGGTGGCGCTCAGCCTGCGGCGCCGGGCGTTCTGGTGGGCCCGGCGGATCAGCCCCAGCTGGAAAGCCTGGGGGGTTTGGGCCAGGCGAAGCCGGCGGCGGTCGGCGGACGCCACCACGATCCCCTGATCGTCCACCCGCTTGACCGTCTCGGCAACCGCCATCACCGGCAGGCAGCTGCCATGGCAGCGGGCGGCCGCCACGCAGCGGTCGATGAGATCCGGATCGATGAAGGGCCGGACCCCGTCATGAATGGCCACCACCTCGTCGTCGCCGGCCTCCGTCATGGCCATCAGGCCATTGTAGACCGACGCCTGGCGCTCTGCGCCGCCGTCCACCAGTGCAATGGGCTTGCGGGGTCCCATCCGCCCCACGGCGGCCTGGCGGCACCGCTCCCGTTCACCGGCGGGCACCGACAGGACGATGCGCTCGATGCTGGCGGCGCGCTCGAAGGCGGCCACGACGTGCGCCAGGATCGGGATCCCGGCCAGTTCGAGAAGCTGCTTGGGCCGGTCGGCCCCCATGCGGACCCCTCTGCCGGCGGCGACGATCAGTGCGATGGCCATCGGTGTCTAGACCCCATGGTGCCTTGCCGGGCGTAACACCAAGGTACGCCCTCTAGCGCAGATAATCCAGCTCTTTGGGCAAAGGAATCCCCTTGCCCATGATGTCCTCGCCGTAGTTGACCCGTGCCAGAATCTCGATGTCGGCCAGGGCCCGGGCATCCCCCTCGAAAACCACCGTCTCGCGGTTCTCCTTGTTGATCTTGCCGCCGGCCCATTGAATGTCCAGGACACTGCTGGCATCGAAGCGGTCCTCGCCCACCACCAGTTCCACCTGGCCGCCGAAATACTGCACGATCTTGGCCACCAGCAGGCTCGGGCGGCTGTGGAACCCCAGCTTCTGGGGAATGCCCACCTGGATGCGCCCCCGTTCGATGTTCTCGTTGAGGATATCCTGGGCCAGCCGCTTGCCGCTGTTCAGATAATGGCAGACCCAGTAAAGGCCGTAGTTGATGGTGCGGTCGAGCAGTTCCCTGGGATCGACCAGCATGGCCAGCCGTTCCTGGACCTGCTGGTAGATCGATTTGTAGCCGGCCTGGTGCAGATGGCGCTCGTAAAAGTGCAGCAGCCGGCCGATCATCTGCAGCAGGTGAAACACCACCGAGAAATGCCCCCGCAGGGCCTTGAGCTTGCGGTCGCCGAAGCGATAGCCGCCGTGGATCACATAGGTATCAAAGGACGACTGCAGGTTGTGCACCAGCATCTCGAAGCGCCGGATCTCCACCTCGTTGACCTTGTCGGGCACCAGGCGCCGGATCGTGTCCAGGTCCACCGGCTCGAAGAGTCCCAGGTCGTCGAACTTGCCGGCGATGTTGATCAGCTCGCTGGCGATCTTGACGATGTTTTTCTTCTGCTGGTCCTTGTTGGTGTCGTAAATGTCGTAGTCGAGCTGTTCGGTGGTGGTCACGCCGGGAAAATCGGCCATGCTGTAGTCGTCGGCGGGAACGGGAATCCGGAGACGCTCGGCCTCGGCCAGAATCACCGGGGCCAGTCGCATCAGACAGGTGCGCAGGAAAAAGAGGGTCCGGGTTCCCTGGGGTTCGAACAGCTCGGTGTCTTTCAGCTCGTAGAAGATCAGCCGGTTGGAAATATGGGTCTGGGAGTAGCCCCCCAGGCTCAGATGGCGCACCGCGGCGGCCAGTTCCCGGTAGAAGTACCAGCTCGAGTTGTTCTTGGCGCCGTGAAAATCAAGGAAATCCTCCAGGACCTGGGAGGAGCCGATGAGGGTGGAAAAAAGTTTCTTGGTGAACAGATACTGGGGTGAATCGAAGCGCGCGATGAAACGGCAGCACTTGAGGTAGTCGTGGGAAAAAATCCGCACCTTTTCGGCAAAATTGATGTCGCCAACGATGCGCTGGTACTGCATGGGCGGATCCCCTCCCTACATCATGTCCTTTTGCGTCTCGGCGATGGCCTGGTCGAGCCGGGCCCGCAGCGGGGGCGGCAGCCCTTCGATCTCCACGTTGAGAAAACCGCGCACGATGGTGGATACGGCCGTCTCTTCATCCAGCCCCCGGGCCATGAGGTATTCGATCTCGCGCCGGTCGATGCGGCCCACGGCGGCTTCGTGGCTCATCTCCACCCCCGGCACATGGCCGGTCAGCTCGGGGATGGCCCGCATCAGACCGTCGTTGAGAATCAGTCCCTTGCACTCCAGGTGGGCCTTGATCCCCGCCACCCGGCCCACCAGGTCGCCCCGGGCGATGATGTCGCCGCCGTAGGTGATGGCCCGGGAGATGATCTCGGCGCGGGTGTCGGGGGCCTCCAGGAGGATCCGGGCCCCCACGTCGAGGCGGCTGCCGCGGCTGGCCACCAGGATGCTGTTGAAGCGTCCCACCGCGCCCCGGCCGGCCAGGTGGGTGGTGGGGAACATCTGCAGCGACCCCAGGGGGCGCAGCGAGATGTAGTTGGACACCAGCACCCCGCCCTCTTCCACCATGGTCACCGAGCGGGGCCGGACATTGATCTTTTCACCCCAGTCGTGAATCATGGTGAAGGTCAAGCGCCCACCCTTCCTGACGTAAAATTCCGATACGCCGATGTGCAGGCCGGTCGTCAGATGGGGTGCCGTGGCACAGCCGGTGATGATGTGCATCTCGGCCCCCTCCTCCACGATGACGACATTGTGCACGTTCTGGGCGAAGCCGTCCCGGGCGATATAGAGGCAGGACTGGACCGGATGCGCCACCTTGACCCCGGCCCGGGCGCGGATGAAGTAGCCTTCGGCGGGCGCGGCCTTGGCATGGGCCGTAATGGCGTCGCCGTCCGGGGATATGTGCCGCCAGAGGTAACCGGCCAGCCACGGATGCCGCGCCAGGGCCTGGTTGATCCCCATGATCTCCAGCCCCTCCTGACCCGTCCGGCAGTGGACCACGCTGCGGTCCATCTGGATGAAGGTGCCGGCCCGCTCGTTGGCCTGGGTGCTGACTCCCACCTGGAGGAATTTTTCGGCATCGGACGGCGCCACCCGCCCCAGATCCTCGATGTACTCGTGGGCTTCCGCTTCGGTCCGGTACTGGCGAAAATCGATATCGCCGCCGTTCACATCGCGCATCGAAAGCACTCCTCGTATCCGTATTCACCGATCCACTTGAGAATTTCCCGGGCATTGCGGCTGCAGCACAGATGCCCGTTGTAGAGCACCTGACCGCGATCGGCGGTGATGTAATCCAGAATGTGGCCCGTATGGGTGATCACCAGGGCGCTCTTGGGCCGCGCCTGGAGCATTTCCCGGTGGGTCTTGCCCGCGGGAAACTTCACCCCCCGATGGAGCAGACGGTTGATGGTATCGCCCAGCAGGACGATGTTTTCCAGATCGACCCCCGATTCGGGCTCGTCCAGGAGCACCAGGTCCGGATCCTGGGCCAGCAACTGGAGCAGCTCGCTGCGCTTGATCTCGCCGCCGGACAGGTGATGATTGACGTCCCGCTCGAGAAACTGGGTGCAGTTGATCTGGCGGGCCAGTTCCTCCACCGCCACCGGCCGCTGGCCGGCGCAGACCTTCACCAGTTGCCCGGTTTTCAGCCCGTTGATGGTGGGCGGCCGCTGAAAGGCCACCCCCATTCCCATGCGGGCCCGTTCGTGAATCGGCAGGCCGGTGATGTCCTCGCCCTTGAACAGGATCCGGCCGTGGGTGACGTCATAGCCGGAAAACCCCATCAGGGTCATCATGAGGGTCGACTTGCCCGATCCGTTGGGGCCAAAGAGGATGTGGGTCTCTCCGGGCGGGATCTCCATGTTGATATTCTTGAGAATCGGCTTGCCGCCGATCTCCACGGTGAGCTCTTCAATGGTCAGCATGGCGTGGTCCGCTTCGGAGGATGGAGGTTCTAAGGGTTCAAGGTTCTAAGGGTTCAAGTTTCAATGTGACGGTTCAAGGTCGGAAGCGCCGGACGGGTCTGACCGGTCCGTTTCCAGTTTCCAGTTTCCAGTTTCAAAATCGGCCGGAGCGGTCCGTAAGCCGAATTCTGTTTCCCGGAGCGGTTGCCCGGGCCGGGACAACGATCATTCATCTGAGGGCGGCGGTTGCCCGCCGTCTCTGGCGACCTACCCGGGAGCACAGGCGGGCCGCCTGCCAACGCTCCCCTATTTGGTCTTGCACCGGGTGGGGTTTACCGAGCTTCCCCGGTCGCCCGGGGAACTGGTGCGCTCTTACCGCACCGTTTCACCCTTGCCTGTGACGCTCCGCCCCAGGGCGGAAAGCATCCATCGGCGGTCTGCTCTCTGTTGCACTTTCCGTCGCGTCGCCGCGCCTCCACGTTATGGAGCACCCTGCCCTGCGGTGTTCGGACTTTCCTCCGGGGCGTGGCCGCCCCGGCGATCGTTTGTCCCGCTCCGGCCGATCTCGAACCTCAAATTTCCAGTTGCCCGCCTCACTCCCCCTCCTGGAGCCAGTAGATGATGCGCTGGCACAGGGGGCAGATCTTGAGACTGTCCTGACGCTGCAGTTCGTTGTAGAGCTGCGGGGGGATGTTCATGTGGCATCCCTGGCAAACCCCCCTCTGGACGCCGGCCACGGCCACCCGGTCCTTTTGCTGGGCCTGGGCGTGCAGAAAGACGGCCATCAATTCGGCCTCGATGCGTGCGGCGATGGTCTCTCGGGCCTGCCGGGCCTCCGCCAGCCGTTCCCGGTCCCGGGCCATGGCCGCCTCGACCTCGGCCGCCTCCTGCCGCAGATCCGTCTCCCGGAGGGCGAAGTTCGCGCGCCGCTGGCCCAGGTCCTTCTCGGCGGCGTCGATCTCGTCCAGCAGCGCGATCATCTGATCCTCGATGGTCGAGGCCCCGGCCCGGATCTCGTCGATCTCCTTGAGGGTCGCCTGATACTCCTTGTTGGTCTTGACTTCGTTGAGCCGCGCCTCGCGCTTGACGGCGCGATCCTGCTGGGCCCGCGCCTCGCGTTCCAGCTCGCGGTAGCGGCGGTTGAGCTCCTTGAGCAGCAGTTCGGCTTCCGCCACGGCCGCCGTCAGTGCTTCCCGCTCTTCACGGAGGGCCTCAAAACGCCGGGGAGCGAGGGTCAGTCCCTGCTCCAGGGTGTGAATCCGTCTTTCGGCGTCCTGCAACCGGGCCAACATCTCAATCTTGGTCTTCATTGCCATGCCTGTCCATTGGCGCATGAGCGGGCTTCGACCCGCCCGAAGGGATCGCGTTCCAGACTGCAGGCCGTCAAGCGCACCCCGAGTTCTTCCAGAGGGTGCGCCAGCCGCGCCGCCACATCGTCGATCATGATGCGCTCCGAGGCGAAATGCCCGATGTCGACGGCCGAGCGGCCGGCGTCGAGGATCTCCCGCGCCTCGTGATAGCGGATTTCTCCGGTGATGAAGACATCGGCCGAACTGGCCAGAAATTCGGCCACCAGACTGCCGCCGCTCCCGGTGCAAAGGGCCGCCTCCTGCACGATGCGGTCCGGGTCGCCCACGGTGGTCACCTGGGTCATCCCCAGCCGGGACCCGGCATGACGGGCCAGGGCGGCCAGCCGCATGGGGGCGGCCAGCCGCCCGAGCCGCCCCAGTCCGACCGCGGGCGCGCCGGCCGGAGCCGTCCGGCCCGCCAGGGGCTGTCGCACCGCGATTTGCAGCCGGCGGGCCAGCAGATCGTTGAGACCGTCCACGGCGCTGTCCAGATTGGTGTGGGCCGCGTAGAGCGACAGCCCGGCGCCCAGGGCCCGGGCGATGGCGCGTCCCGTGGCCGTGGCCAGATCGATCCGTTTCAAAGGCTTGAAGAGCAGCGGGTGGTGGGTGATGAGCAGGTCGGCGCCGTCCTCGCAAGCCCCTTCGATGACCGGGGGAGAAGGATCCAGGGCCACCCACACGTGGCCCACGGCCTGGTCCATGGCCCCCACCTGCAGGCCGCAGTTGTCCCAGGCTTCAGCCAGTTCGGGCGGGGCCAGGCGTTCCAGAATGCGGACCACATCGGCCACCGTCGCGGGCCTTTTCGATCTCATCTGCGCGCTCCCTCCGGCAGGGGGCTTCGGGGATGCCGCCTTGCCGCTCCCGCGCGGTCCGCGGGGTGGATTTGAGCGGATGGTGGGCCCACCTGGGTTCGAACCAGGGACCGACCGGTTATGAGCCGGTGGCTCTTCCAGCTGAGCTATGGGCCCTTGGCGCCTGCCGGGGCACCGCCTTCCTACCGGCCGGCGATGCCTTTGTCAACCTTCGATAAAGCTCTTGAGCTTGCGGCTGCGGGTGGGATGGCGCAGCTTGCGCAGTGCCTTGGCCTCGATCTGGCGAATGCGCTCGCGGGTCACGGCGAAATCCTGACCCACTTCCTCCAGGGTGTGATCGGCCTTTTCCCCGATGCCGAAACGCATCCGCAGCACCTTTTCTTCCCGCGGGGTCAAGGTGGCCAGCACCTTGCGGGTCTGCTCGGCCAGGTTCAGGCTCACGGCCGCTTCACTGGGCAGCAGGAACTTTTTGTCTTCGATGAAATCGCCCAGGTGGCTGTCCTCCTCCTCGCCGATGGGCGTCTCCAGGGAAATCGGCTCGCGGGCGATCTTGAGCACCTTGCGGACCTTGTCCAGGGGGATCTCCATCTTTTCGGCGATCTCCTCGGGGGTCGGCTCGCGGCCCAGTTCCTGGACCAGATAGCGGGA
>CALJLV010000126.1 GCA_937982505.1 uncultured Desulfobacteraceae bacterium
GTGTAGTCCGAGTCGCCAGCGCGGAGGGCTAGGTCAAAGCCGAAGGGCTGGCTGTACAGCGGTGGGTTGTGGCCCTTGCACAGGGAGGTCCGCGGAAAGCCCTCCCCTCCCTTTTTGGTTCTCACATAACCCGAGATCGCGGTAACGACAATGTCATTGTTGCCGTTATAGAGGTTGCCCGCGTAGTAGGTGCCGGAACTAAAACCCGCCTCTCCCGAGATTCTCATGATCTGGGAACTGGACAGCAGGTGGTGCTGGATAGTGGTGGTCTTCCCGGCGGACACCGTGCAGGGCAGCCAGAGGAGGATCGCAAGGGTGATGGCCGCAACGTGTTTGGAGGTCATTGTTGCCACAATTCGAATTGTCGGGGTTTTCCGCCTGAAGGCGGAGGAACCGGGCCGCCATGCCGGCCGCCCGGTTCCTCTTCAAGGGTAGTAGATGGGGGATGGCCGATCGGGCTACTGGATCGGCTTGAGTTCCACACGGCGGTTGTTGGCCCGGCCTTCCTTGGTCTTGTTGCTGTCCATGGGCTGGGCCTCTCCATACCCCTTGGCCGTCATCCGCGAGGCGGCGATTCCCTTGCCCTGCAGGTACTTCATGACGGTTTGGGCGCGTCGTTCAGACAGCCCCTGGTTGTATTGGTCCGTGCCGATGGCGCAGGTGTGGCCCTGGATTTCCACCGCGATTTCCGGATTGTCCCGCAGCGCTTCGTAGATGCCGTCCAGGATCGGGTAGGAGGCGGGCATCAGGGTGGCCTTGTCGAATTCGAACTTGATGTCCCGGAAGACCCAGGAGGCCTTCTTGGGTTTTTCGACCTTGGGGGCCGGGGCCGGTGCAACAGGCACCGGGGCGGGGGGAGCCGGTTCCAGCAGGACGGTTTCGACGAAGTCGGCCATCTGGGCCGGGGTGGTCAGCTGGTCGGCGGCCACCATCGAACCGCAGCCGGTGGCCTTGCTCAGCCCTTCCAGCAGCGCACGGCCCGCCTCATCGTTGCCCACCAGCACGGTGTAGATGCCCAGCCGGTCGCCGTACTTTTCTTTGAGCGCCTTTGCCACCGCCAGGGGTGTTTTGCCCATGTCCTTGCCGTCGCTGACGATCACCAGGGCGGTTTTGCCGTCGGCCTTGGCCAGATCCTCACCCACTGCCGCCAGGCTCTTGTCCATGGGGCTGGGACCGCCGGCGGGGCCGGTTTTCTCGATGGCCGCCGCCAGGTCCTGGCGCGCATAGGCGCTCCAGCCGTAGGTTAGGACGGTGCTTTTGGCGGACACTTTGGGTGCGTGGCCGAAGGTGCGCAGCCCGGTCTGGATGGCCAGGTCGGGCATGGTCTGGTTGAAGTTGGCCAGCACCCCTTTGGCGATGGCGAACTTCTCAACATCGTTGTAGCCCTCGGCCATCGAGGAGGAGGAGTCCAGGACAAAGAGCAGATTGTCCGCCTTGGGCTGCCACTTGGCCGCGTCCATGGCCTGGCCGCTGAAGGGTGACAGTTCCTTGGTGGGGATGGCGCATCCCCCCAGCAGAAACGCGATGGCCACAAAAAACACTACCCCCGTCATCTTTCTAGATTTCATAATCCATTCCTCTCATTTGGAGTTGGTGGTGGTTCAGGAACACTGCGTCTTGATCGTCTCAAGCCGTTGTGTTTCCCTTTGCGGTGAAATACGTCCAACAGTAAAGCATTCGTCGATTTTTGTCGATATCCTAAACAGCATAGACGGCCTTGTCCACCGTCTTACCCCTTCTTGGCCGCCACCCGCTCCCGCAGCCATGAAATCCAGGCTTCAAATCCTTCGCCGGTTTTGGCCGAGACTTGAAATACGGGCATGCCCGGATGGATCTGCGCCATGTTGGCCAAGGTTTGGGCAAGATCGTAATCCAAATAGGGCAACAGGTCAATCTTGTTGAGCAGGGCGGCGTCACATTCCCGGAACATCAGCGGGTACTTGATGGGCTTTTCCTCCCCTTCGGTGGTGGACAGGACCACCACGCGGCAGTCCTCGCCGATGTCGAACTCGGCCGGGCAGACCAGGTTGCCCACATTCTCCACGATGAGCAGATCCAGTGCGTCCAGGGGCAGTTCGGCCGCGGCCCGCTCGATCACGTGGGCCGCCAGGTGGCAGTCGCCGCCGAACTCGTCGGTATTGACCTGGACCACCGGAGCTCCGGAGACGGACAGCTGGTCGGCGTCGAAGGTCGAACAGATGTCGCCCACGATCACCGCGCAGCGCAGCGCGGGCATCAGGGCCGCCAGGGTGCGGATCAGGGTCGTGGTCTTTCCCGAGCCGGGCGAACTCATCACGTTGAGCACGAAGATCCCCTTGGCGCCGAAGAACTGGCGGTTGGCCTGGGCCATGCGGTCGTTGGCGTCCAGGACCCGGCGTACCACCTTGATCTTGCGCGATCCGCCGTGCCCCGCCGCAGGATCGGGTCCGGGATGGTCGTGGGGGTGATGGTGGGGCCGGCCGTGGTCGTGGTGGCGCCGCACCGGGGTGTAGAGCAACGAAAAGGGCATGTCAGGCATCCTGTTCTTGGATTTCGATGGATTGAATGTCCAGTTCCCGTCCCGAAACGATCTCGATCGTGGCGCTTTCACAGATCGGGCAGCGGAAGACCGGCTCGTCGATGGCCCACAAATGGCGGCAGTCCTTGCAGCGCGCCGTTACCGGGATCTCTCGAATATGCAGTTCGGCCCCCTCCAGGGGGGTGTCGCGGCGGGCCACCTCAAAGCAGAAGCGCAGGCTTTCGGGGACCACGGCCGACATCCTGCCCACCGCCAGGTTCACCCGGGCCACCCGGGCTCCGGCCATGTCGGCGGGAATCGAGGCGGTGGCGATGTCGATGATTTCCAGGGCGAGACCCATTTCGTGCATACGAAGCCTTTGGGAGCGGGGGGGATTTCTCGGACGGGTCAGACCGGTCCGAAGACCAGGCGGTCTCAGCCTTGACCGAAAACTTTCGCGCACATCTCGCCCAGGGTTCCGAGATCCTCGCAGACCCGGACCCCGCTGGCCCTCATGGTCGCGATCTTGCCCTGGGCCGTGCCGCTGCCCCCCGAGACGATGGCGCCGGCATGGCCCATGCGCCGGCCCGCAGGCGCCGTCAGCCCGGCGATGAAGCCCACCACGGGCTTGCTGCCCCTGGCGGCGATCCAGGCGGCCGCGTCCTCTTCGGCCGAGCCGCCGATTTCCCCCACCATGACGATGCCGCGGGTTTCGGGGTCGGCTTCAAAAGCCTCGAGGCAGTCGATAAAGTTGGTGCCGTTGACCGGATCACCGCCGATGCCGATGCAGGTGGTCTGCCCGATCCCCTGAGAGGTCAGCTGATGGACCACCTCGTAGGTCAGGGTGCCCGAGCGCGAGACCACGCCGATGGGGCCGCCCGGCTTGTGAATCGCGCCGGGCATGATTCCCACCTTGCAGGCCCCGGGAGTGATGATTCCCGGGCAGTTGGGACCGATGAGGCGCACCGGTTTGCCCTGCAGAAAGGTTTTGACCCGCATCATGTCCATGACCGGGATCCCCTCGGTGATGGCCACGATGAGCGGCACCCCGGCGTCGGCGGCCTCCAGGATGGCGTCGGCGGCAAAGGGCGGGGGAACGAAGATCAGGCTGCAGTCGGCGCCGGTTTCGGCCACCGCCCGGCGCACGGTGTCGAAGACCGGCACCCCGTCCATCTTCTGGCCCCCCTTGCCCGGGGTGACGCCGGCCACCACCCGGGAGCCATAGGCGATGCACTGGCGGGCGTGAAACTGCCCCTCGCGCCCGGTGATCCCCTGGACCAGGACTCGGGTGTTTTGATCGACGAAAATGCTCATGGGAAAACCTTTCAAGTTGAGAATGACTAAAATGACTAAAACGACCAAAATTAAAATCCGGCGCGCCAGCGCCTCCCTGATTCTATCATTTTAGCCATTCCGAATTTTAGTCATTTAACCATCGCCGCCACCTTGGCGGCCGCGTCCTTCAGGTCCACCGCGCCGGTCAGATCGAGGCCGGACCGGGCCAGAATGCGCCGGCCCTCCTCGACGTTGGTCCCCTCCATGCGGACCACCACCGGCACATTGACACGCGTCTTCTTGGCCGCGTCCACCACCCCTTGGGCCAGCACGTCGCAGCGCAGAATCCCGCCGAAGATGTTGATCAGGATCCCCTTGACGTTGGGGTCGGACAGGATGATGCGAAATCCGTTTTCCACCATTTCAGTGCTGGCGCCCCCGCCGACGTCCAGGAAGTTGGCCGGGGCCGCGCCGGCCCTTTTGATGATGTCCATGGTGGCCATGGCCAGTCCGGCGCCGTTGACCATGTTGCCCACGTTGCCGTCCAGCTTGATATAGTTGAGACGGTGGGCCGAGGCTTCCACCTCCAGGGGATCCTCTTCGTCCAGATCCCGGCAGGCGAGAATCTCCGGGTGGCGGTACAGGGCGTTGTCGTCGAAGTTGACCTTGGCGTCCAGGGCCAGAACGCGATCGTCGGCGGTGATCACCAGGGGGTTGATCTCCACTAGCGAACAGTCCAGGTCCACGAAGAGCCGGAACAGATGGTCCAGCAGCCTGGTAAAGGGCTTCATGACGGCCGGGGGCAACCCAAGCCCGAATCCGACCTCGCGCAGGTGGTAAGCTTGCAGCCCCACCAGTGGATCGACCCAGACCTTGACGATTTTTTCAGGGGTTTCGGCGGCCACCGTCTCGATGTCCATGCCCCCCGCCTGACTGGCCATGATGAGGTGCCTGGCGCTGGCACGGTCCGGCAGGAGGCTCAGGTAGAGTTCCCTGGCGATGTCGAGGCCCTGTTCGACCAGAAGCTTTTTGACCAGGCGGCCCTCGGGGCCGGTCTGGTGGGTCACCAGGGTCATGCCCAGGATCTGGCCGGCCACCGCGGCCGCCTCTTCGGGGCTGCGGGCCAGCTTGACCCCGCCCCCCTTGCCCCGACCGCCGGCGTGGATCTGGGCCTTGACCACCACCGGGTAGCCGCCCAGGGTCTCGGCGGCGGCCACGGCCTCGTCCACGGAAAAGGCGACCTGACCCCTGGGGAAGGGGACATCGTAGCGGCCGAAGAGCTCCTTGGCCTGATATTCGTGGATTTTCATTCTCCGATGACTCCTTATGGCGCTTTTCAAAAATGGTCCACGGGACCTAGGTGACGCGGGGTGAACTGCCCGCTGCGGCAACCCCCCGCCCACTTTGGTCCCCGGTGGACAGTCCTGCTTCAGCCTCTTTTCAACCGATCACCACCAGCACCTGCCCCTTGGAGACGTTGGCGCCCTGGGCCACGTTGACGGCC
>CALJLV010000127.1 GCA_937982505.1 uncultured Desulfobacteraceae bacterium
TACGGCGACCACCAAGATCTACCCTCTTTCCCTACACGACGCTCTTCCGATCTGATGCCCGAGAGCACCACCACCCGGATATCCTGGAGGCGCTTGTCGGTTTTCAGTTCGCGGTAGAGGCGGATGCCGCTCTGGCGCGGCATGAGCACATCCAGGAGCACCAGGTCGGGGCGCAGCTGGCGGATTTTTTCCAGCCCCTCCTCGCCGTTGGATGCCTCGTCGACCTGATAGCCGCATTCTTCGGCCACCGTGGTGTTGAACTGGCGCACGTCCGGGTCATCGTCCACTACGAGTACCATCTTGGTCATCACCTAACCTCCCGGCATTGAGGGTTTGTCTGCTTGGGTCGCGGCTGGGACAGCCGCTGGTGCCATGTCGGCGGGGAGAAAAACGGTAACGCGGGTGCCGACCCCCGGCTCGGACCACACCTCGATGCGGCCGCGGTGCTCCTCGACGAGCTTGCGCGTGACGAGCATCCCCAGGCCGGTGCCCCGGGAGCCCTTGGTGCTGTAGAACGAGGTGAACAGGTGGCCCTTGACTTCCGCGCTCATCCCCATGCCGTTGTCCTCCACCTCGAAAGAGATGGTGCCCGAGGGCGCGCGGGCCGTGCGCACCCAGACCCGGTGGCGCTTGTCCAGGTCCGGATCCAGGGCGCAGGCGTCGATGGCATTGGACAGCAGGTTGAGCAGGGCCCGGTGAACGATGCGGGCGTCCAGGACCGCCGGGCCGAGGTCCCCGGCGAACCGGCGCACGATTTCGACCCGGCTTTCCTCGGCCACTTCCGCCATCAGGTCGCAGACCTCGCCGGCCACGGCGTTGGGCTCGCAGGGGGCCAGTTCGGGCTCGCGCTCCTTGGAGTAGGAGAGCAGATCCAGGACCAGGTCCGAGATGCGCCCGATGTTGCGTTCGACCATGCGCCAGCCGCTGCGCATCTTGTCCGGATCGGCGCGGTCGATGCCGATCCGCATCAGGTAGCTGCCCCCCTTGAAGCCGTGCAGGATGTTCTTGATGCAGTGGGCCATGCCCGCCACGGTCTGGCCTACGGCGGCCAGCCGCTCGGCCTGCAGCAGTTCGTGTTCCAGGCGCTTGATGGGGCGCAGGTCCTGGAAAAAGGCCACCGAGCCCATGGGACGGTCGTCCTCGTGGAGGATGGTGCCCGAGTAGCGCACCGGAATGACCTCACCGCCGCGATGGGTGACGGTGACCTCCTGCCAGGGAAACTCCCAGGAGCGGTTGCGGTCGGCCTCGGCATCCCAGAGCTGTTCGACCTGGTCCGGATACAGATCGAAGGCCCTGAGCTGGTTGACCACCTGGTCGCGCGGGTAGCCGAAGAGGCGCTCGGCTTCGGGGTTGAACACCACGATGCGCATCTGTTCATCCGTGGCCACGATGGCGTCGGTGGAGCTGCGGATCAGTTTGGACTGGAAGTTGGTCTTGCGCCGCAGCTCCTCCTGGAGCAGGGCGTTTTCCATCGTGGCCCCGATGCGGTTGCCGGTCAACTCCAGGGTGTAGAGTTCCTCGGCGCTGAAAAAATCGGCGTGGCGGCTGCCCATGCGGATCACCCCGAAGATTTCGTCTTCGGCGGTGCGGATGGGGATGTAGGCCAGGGACTGGATTCCGGCCTGGCGCATGCAGCCCAGCTCGGCCTCGATGCCGTCGGGCAGGCGGTTGTAGATGGTCACCCGGCCCTGGCGGGCCGCCTCCTGGACGATGCTGTCGGGTCCGCAGATGCGGCTGTCGCTGCCCAGGCTCGCCGTTCCGTGCTGGGATTTGAGGCACCACTGGCGGTCGGCGTCGAGGATGAAAAGGCAGATCTGGTCGGTGCCCAGAAAGGCCTGGATCTCGTGCAGGGCGGCATCGATGCGCGCGTCGATGCTCTGGGGCTGGTTCAGGGCCGTGTAGATGCTCACCAGGGTGGCCAGCAGGTGCGCGTGGCGGCGGCGCTCCTCCTCGGCCTGCTTGGCTTCGGAAACGTCCTGTAAGGTTTCGATGGCGCCCACGACGTGGCCGTTCGGGTCGATGATGGGCGCCGCCGTGAACCAGCACCACTTGCCGTTTTCGCCCAGCAGGGGGAGAAACTCTTCGGCCTCGTAGGCCCCGTCGAGAAGGGACGAGGGGCGCCAGTTGGCCCCGTAGAGGCGGTGGATCTCTTCTTCGGGGAGTTGATCCAGGATCACGTCGGCCATCAGGGGGCGCGGATTTTCGCGGAAGGGCCGCCAGTGGTCCGAGGTGCCGACCATCCGAGTGCCGGGCATTCCGGTGAGGCGCTCCAGAGCCCGGTTCCAATGGGTCACGATGTGGTTGCGGTCGATGACGAAGGTGGGAATCGTGCTGCCCTGGACGATCTGGGCCTGGAGGCGTTCGCTTTCGGCCAGGCGCTGGTTCTGGCGTTCACGCTCTTCGGCGGCCTGCTTCTGGGGGGTGATGTCCTGGATCGTCTCCACGGCGCCCACCACCCGGCCGTCGGCCGATTTGATGGGGGCGGCGGTAAACCAGCACCAGCGGCCCCCGGGTCCCAGCTTGTCGAAGAAGACCTGGGCCTCGTAGGCGTCGGCAATCAGGGCCGAACGGCACCAGCGGTCTCCATAGAGGCGCTGCATTTCCGCTTCGCCCAGCTGGTCGACCACCACATCGGCCATCGAGGGCCGATTTTCGTGCCAGAAGGGGACCGACTGGCGCCGGGTGCCCACCATCTCCCGGGCCCGGGACCCGGTGAGCCGTTCCATGGCCAGGTTCCAGTGGGTGATGACATGATCCTGGTCGATGACGAAGGTGGGAATCGTGCTGCCTTCGATGATCTGCGCCAGGGTGCGCCGCTGTTCCACCAGTTCGCGTTCGATTTGACAGGCCCGCTGACCGCGGTGCTCGGCGATGGCCGAAATCCGGTCCACCAGATCGGCCACCAGGATTTCGATGTCGGTGGTCAGCTGGGGCATGCCGCGCAGGCGCTGCAGGGCTTCGGAGCGCAGCCGCAGTAGGTGCAGGGCGTCCCAGACCACCCGCACCTCGATGTGGTCGATGAGCCGGATCGCCGGGGGCAGTTCGGCCCGCAGGATCTCGGAAAGGCGGTCGTCGTTGGTGATCTCCACCACCGTGGTCAGCCCGGGAAGCTCCAGGAGGCGGTGGTAGTCCGACACCACGCGGATGCCGTGCTCGCGGGCCAGACGCGCTCCGGGGGCCGCAAGGTCCAAGTCGGCCACCGCCAGGACCGCGGGCGGACCGGTCTCGTCCGGGGCGCCCAGCAAGAAGGCGAGCAGCTCCTGGCAAAAGGCCCCGCCCCCGACAAAGGCCAGGTGCGTGCCCACCAGCTGATCCATTCGATCGCTTTTCACGGCGGCGGCATCCATGGGTTCAGGGGATGACGAGAACCGGCCGTTCGGCCATCTCGGCCACGCGGTGGGAAACGCCGCCCAGCCAGTACTCCTGAAACCAGTCCTTTCCGGTCCTTCCCATGACGATCAGGCTGGCCTCCCGGTCGCGGGCCAGGCGAATGATTTCGGCGGCCGTGGGGCCCTTTCCCAGATGGGGCTCGGCCCGCACGCCGGCGGCGCGCAGATGCTCGCAGTCCGCCTCGAGCTGTTGGCGGCAGCGATCCTCCAGGGCCGCCACCGCGGCCGGGTCGGCCTCGGCGATCCGGCGCCGGCCGATGATGTGGGTCACCAGGGCCGTTTCCACCAGCGGGCCCAGCGCCTCGAGGGCGGCCAAGCCCCGCCGGGAGGGCTCCGACCAGTCGGTGGCCAGCAGGGGCCGGGGAAAGAGGCGGTCGTTGATGCGCGTTTGGATCGTCCCGTCCTCGAGCCGATAGGGCGCCAGGTACTTGGCCATCAGCAGGGGCACCGGGGTGCGCCGCACCAGATCCAGCACATGGCTGCCGACGTAGATTTTCTCGAAGCTGGTGCGGGACTTGCGGCCCGTGACGATCAGGTCGCAGTTTTCGGCGGCGGCGATCTCGAGCAGGGTGGGATTGACCTCGCCCAGCACCACGCGCCACCGGGCGTCGAGCCCGGCGCCGGCCGCTACGGCCGCCCACTGGCGAAAGGTCTCCTCGGCCGCCTGGCGCTGGCGGTTCTCCTCGTCCTTCTGGTAGCCCCCGTAAGGGGTGAAGGCGACCTCCTCGCGGGGAATGATGTACACCATGACGATGCGGCGCAGGCCGGCCGCGGCCAGCGGCAGCAGGGCCTTGAGACAGTCGAGGGCCGCATCGCGAAAACGGGTATGGAAGAGCACCGATTCGAAGATCATGACCGACACCTCGCGGGGCGGAAACGGCTCGGTCCGCCCCGTGGAAATTATTAGAAGAAGACCCAGGTCACCAGCACGAAGCAGGGCAGCAAAAAGACCAGCGAATACTTGAGGATATACCCGAAAAAGCTCGGCATGGGCGTGCCGGCCTCCTCGGCAATGGAGCGCACCATGAAGTTCGGGGCGTTGCCGATGTAGCTGCAGGCGCCGAAGAACACCGCCCCGGCCGAGATGGCCTTGAGATAGATGGCCCGCTCGCCCATCAGGATGGCCACGGCCTGGGGGGTGGGCAGGCCGGCGGCGAAGCTGCCGATGGCCGTATTGAAAAAGGTCAGGTACGTGGGCGCGTTGTCCAGAAAGGCGGAGAGCATTCCGGTGATCCAGAAGTAGTGGAAGGGCTGCTGGACCAGGGTCATGAGGAAAGCGAAGGCGCCCTGGCTGCCGGCCTTGAGGATCAGCAGGCAGGGGACCATGGTGATGAAGATTCCGATGAAGAGATAGGCCACCTCGACGATGGGAAACCAGGTGAAATCGTTGCGCTCGCGGGTCTCCACCCGGGTGGTGACCATGGACAGCAGCCCCATGATCACCAGCAGCAGGTCGCGAAAGTAGTCCTCGACGCTGCGGGCCACGCCGAACAGTTCGATGGTGCCCAGCTTGGCCACCCCGCTCATGAGCACCGCCAGGACGATCCCCAGGATGAAGATGAAGTTGTGGGCCCCTTCCAGGCGCAGGGGGACCTTTTCGTCCCCGCGCGCCGGAGCGGGCTTCTCGCGGCGATAGAAGTAGGTGTCGGTGATGAAATAGACGGCCAGCAGAATTCCCGCCGTCACCAGCATGTGGGGCAGGAGTTTCAGGGTCCAGAAGAAGGAGACCCCCTGGAGAAACCCCAGAAACAGGGGTGGGTCGCCCAGGGGGGTGAGGGCGCCGCCGATGTTGGCCACCAGGAAGATGAAGAAGACCACCATGAAGGTGCGCTGCTTGCGGTGCCGGTTGGCCCGCAGAAACGGGCGGATCATCAGCATGGCGGCGCCGGTGGTGCCCATCCAGGAGGCCAGGGCCGTGCCGATGACCAGCATCAGGGTGTTGACCAGGGGGGTGCCGCGCAGGGTGCCGCGGAGCAGGATTCCCCCCGACACCGTGTACAGCGACCAGAGCAGGATGATGAAGGGGACATAGTCCGCCATCAGGATGTGCAGGATCTCGTGGACGGCCGTGCCTCGGAAAATCCACAGGAAGGGAAGGGCCAGGGCGGCGGCCCAGAAAAAGGAGATCTTGCCGAAATGGTGGTGCCAGAAACGGGGCGCGAGCAGCGGCAGCAGGGCGATGGACAGGAGCATGCCGGCAAAGGGGAGGCAGCTCCACAGGGGCAGGGTTTCCCCCAGGTTTCCATGACCGTGATCGGCCGCCGCCGCGGGTGCGACCATTCCTCCCAAAACCATCCACAGCCAGGCGGCCACCCCTGCCCCCACGGTCCACCACCCGTGTTTCATCGGCGCGTCTCCTTCTCGAAAATTCTTATAACCCTAAGATTTCCTTTTGAAATAAGATAACAGACGCCCGTTTCCAAAGTCAAGCGGCAATCCGTGCCAGGTCTCGGCGGATCTGTTGTTGACAAAAGATCCGTCCTTGTTTTAGCGTGCGCCACACCGTTTTTCTCAAGGTCGCCGCTGCCCGGGACGGCGGCCTTCAGCCAGGGGGAGCATCGCCATCGACATCGTCACCGCCATTTCCGCAATGCAGCGCCAGGCCGACGCCTGGCGCCGAGAAGGCCGGCGTATCGGTCTGGTGCCGACCATGGGGTTTCTTCACGAGGGGCATCTGTCCCTGGTTCGCATTGCCCGCGGGCAGGCCGACCGGGTGGTGGTCAGCATCTTCGTCAATCCGACCCAGTTCGGTCCGAATGAAGACCTGGAGGCCTACCCGCGGGACCTGCCGCGCGATCTGGAACTGCTGGCCGCCGAGAGGGTCGATGCCGTGCTGATTCCGTGCGTGCCGGAGATGTACCCGGACGGCTATCAGACCCGGGTCAGCCTCGATCACCTGCCGCACCACCTTTGCGGGCGGAGCCGGCCGGTGCACTTTGGCGGGGTGGCCACCGTGGTGACCAAGCTGTTCAACATCGTCAAACCCCATCTGGCGGTTTTCGGCGAAAAGGACTACCAGCAGTTGATGGTCATCCGCCGGTTGGCGGCGGATCTGAACCTGGACGTGCAGATCCTCGGCGGGCCGACGGTGCGCGAGGCCGACGGCCTGGCCTTGAGCTCGCGCAATGCCTATCTCACCGATCGGGACCGGCCCGCGGCCCTGGCCTTGCAGCGCGCTCTGGGGCTTGCCGCCCGCCTGGTGGCCGAAGGCGAACGCCGGGCCGAGGCCGTCGTGGCCCGGGCGCGACAGGTGATCGAGGCCCTGCCCGGCGCCCAGATCGACTACATCGCCGTTTGCGATCCCCGGACATTGGAGGATGTGGCCGTCATCGACGCGCCGGTGCGCATGGCCCTGGCCGTCAAGGTGGGCCGCACCCGCTTGATCGACAATCTGGCCCTGGTGCCGCCCGGGGTGGAACCCAACCCATAGGAGCTTCCGGATGAGCGACGAACAATTCTTCTTCACCTCCGAATCGGTGACCGAAGGGCACCCGGACAAGGTGGCCGACCAGATTTCCGATGCCATCCTGGATGCCATCATGGCCCAGGACAAGCGCTGCCGGGTGGCCTGCGAGACCCTCGTGACCACCGGCATCGCCTTTATCGCCGGCGAGATCACCACCGAATGCTACGTGGAGATGCCCCAGATCGTGCGCGATACGATCCGCGACATCGGCTATACCTCATCCCAGATGGGGTTCGACTGGAAGACCTGCGCCGTGATCACCAGCATCGATCACCAGTCGCCGGACATCGCCCAGGGAGTCAACCGCAGTGAAAGCGTCATGGTCGAGCAGGGGGCCGGCGACCAGGGGCTGATGTTCGGCTACGCCACCGACGAAACTCCCGAACTGATGCCCATGCCCATCATGTTCGCCCACAAGCTGACCCGGCGCCTGGCCGAGGTGCGCAAGAACGGGGCCCTCGACTTTCTGCGGCCCGACGGCAAGAGCCAGGTGACCATCGAGTACGAGAACGGCCATCCCCGCCGGGTCGACACGGTGGTGGTCTCCACCCAGCACAAGCCGGACGTGACCCAGGACGAACTGCGCGAGGCGATCATCGAAGAGGTGATCAAGAAGGTCATTCCGCGGGAGATGATCGACGGCGACACGCGCTACTTCATCAACCCCACCGGCCGCTTCGTGGTGGGCGGCCCCATGGGCGACTGCGGCCTGACCGGCCGCAAGATCATCGTGGACACCTACGGGGGCCAGGGGAGCCATGGAGGCGGGGCTTTTTCGGGAAAGGACCCGTCCAAGGTGGACCGCAGCGCCTCCTACATGGCGCGCCACGTGGCCAAGAACATCGTGGCGGCCGGACTGGCCAAGAAATGCGAGGTGCAGCTGGCCTACGCCATCGGGGTGGCCGAACCGGTGTCGATCATGGTGGATCTGATGGGGACCGGCACGATCCCCAAGCGGCGGGTCAAGGAGATCATTCGCGAGGTCTGGGATCTGCGGCCCGGCGCCATCATCGAGTACCTGGACCTGCTGCGCCCCATCTATTTCAAAACCGCGGCCTACGGCCATTTCGGCCGCACCGAGTCCGAATTTACCTGGGAGCGCACCAACATGGTGGACCTCCTGCGGGAAAAAGCGGGGTTTTAACCGTTTTATCCGCCCCGCGGGCGGGCCGCTTTTCCCTACCCCCTGGGCGGGGGGTCGAGCACCACCACCACCCGGCAGGTGCGCAGAAACGCCAGATGGGTCGAGGCGCCGTGCAGGGCCGCAGCATCCGTGCGGGTCACGATCAATTCGGTGCGGCGGGGGCCGGCGCTGCGCAGCGCCCGGATCACCAGCGGATTTTTGCCGAGGCGCGCCTCGCGGCGGGCCGCTTCGAAGTCCGTTAGGTACACGCACATTCCCGACTGCACGGCGAATTCCCGGCTGACGAAGGCCGGGCCGAAGACCTCGACGCCGTTTTCATCGCGGATGGTCAGCACCATGGCCGGGCGCAGGTCCGTCCCGCGGGCATCCACCAGCAGCCCGCTGCGCCCCTCTTCGGGCGCCGCGCTGAGCGCCGCTGCGCCCACCGGCTGGACGGGCTGTACCTCGCGCAACTCCTGGGGCAGCACCAGCTTGCTCAAGGCCCCCGTGAGCGACAGGGCCACCGTTGCGCTGGCCGGGCCGTCGGAAGGCGCGGTCTCGTCGATGACGCGGGCTCCGGCGGCCAGCTCGGCCAGCCGGGCGGCCAGGCCGGGGTTCCCTTCTGCCAGGTCGGCAATCCGCCGGCGGCCGTCCACCTGGACGGCCATCACGGCCCGGGCCAGCGAGGACCGGGCGGCCTGGCGGGCGGCGTTCAGGGCGTTGGCGCCCCGGCAATGGGTCCCGGTGGCGATGACCAGGGCCGCCGTCCAGTCGATGCGGGCCGCTTCGGCGGATTCGATCCATCCGCCGGGCTGCCCCTGCAGATTCGCCGGCCCTGCGATGCAGACCAGCACCAGGGCGGCCATCAAGCCCATGCCCCATCCGGGCGCACGGTGTGCCCGGAGGCGCCGGGAAGCCTGCCTGACAGGGGGGGGGCAAAGGGGGGCAAGGCCGCTGTCCGAGGATGGCACCGGGTGTCGCTTGCCGTTTTTGTCGGTCAAAGACGTACCCTCCGCTAGGGTCAAGCCGTCGGCTCAGACCCGCCCGCCGGACCAGCGCAGCTTGGTCTTGAGCACGTCGAAGTACTGGCGGCCGGCGATGTCGATGAGCTGCACCGGTTCGGGGCTCTGGCGCACCAGGATCCGGTCCCGTTCGTCGATGGCCAGACCGACCTGACCGTCGAAGGTCAGGGCGATGTCGGTGGATCCGGCCGCCAGGCGGATGTGGATCGACACCGAATCGGGAACGATCAGCGGCCGGTTGGTCAGGGTGAACGGGCAGATGGGTGTCAGGATGATGCCGGGCACTTCGGGGTGAAGCACCGGACCACCGGCGGCCAGGGAATAGGCCGTGGACCCGGTGGGGGTGGCCACGATCAGGCCGTCGGCCCGGTAGGCGGTCAGGTAATGGCCGTCGATGTAGGTTTCGATACAGGCCAGGCGGGCCAGGGCACCCTTGTTGATCACCAGGTCGTTGAGTACCGTTTCACGGGCGACGGTCTGCCCTTCGCGCTCCACCTGAACCTGCAGACGCATTCGCGAGCAGGTTTGAAATCCATGGTCCAGGATCTCTTCCACGGCGGCCATCATCCGGCTTTCGGAAACGGCCGCCAGAAACCCGACCTCGCCGAACTTGACGCCCAGCACGGGGATGGGGTGCGGTCCGAGCCAGCGCACGGCGCTCAGGAAAGTGCCGTCCCCTCCGAGCACGATGGCCATGGCCAGGTCCGACGGGGGCGCGGCGGCCGGCCGGGAGGCCCGCTCCTCCTGGGGAGGACGGGGATGGTGCCAGACCACCGTGATCCCCCGTCCGGACAGCATGGCCGCCAGGGCTTCGGCCCTCTGCGCCGCCACCGGGTCCGTCTTGACCACCAGCCCGATCTTCATCCGCTGCTGCGCACCTTTCCTTCCTTCCCGACATTAACCGACTCAGCGCCCGTCATGCTAACGGGAAAGTCGGCGGCCAGCAACCTTTTTTTCCGGTCCCGGGTGGCCCCCCGGGGGGGCGCGGGGCGATGTCGATCTCGGGATCTGCCCGCCTCCGCTTTCACAGAGGGCCGCACTCCGGATGGCCGTTGCCATTCGGGATGAGGGCGGCAAGGCCGCCCTTTGGTTCCGTGTCATCCCGGAGCGCGACGAGGAATCTGCGGTTGTGCGCAGAGGCATGAAATAGGGCCACAACGCCGCCATCATCTTCTGTGATGAAACGCTTGCCGGGCCTTGACGGGGGGCGTGCCGGGGGCCGGTTTAGGTCTTGACTCCCACCCTCAAACCGTCTATAAACGCCAGAATTTGCAAAATATTGACTTTGCTCGGAGAGTTGCCGCACCGCCCCGGGCTCGCCCCCGAAAGGCGAAGCGCACCGGGCAAGCCGATCAGGGGGGCGCTCCAGACGGCGGCGGGCAGTCGTTTCAATTCATTCACGCATGACGGAGGAGGATCTGGCGATGAAACGTTTAGCGTTGCGAATCAGCATTCTGACCCTGGCCGCGGTGTTCGCTGTTTTCGGCACCGCCGCCGCCGATACCATCAAGCTGGGGGTGGGTGGGGCCCATTCGGGCGACCTGGCCTCCTACGGCCTGCCCACCGTCAAGGCCGCCGAGCTGGTGGTCAAGGACATCAACGCCAGGGGCGGCATTCTCGGCAAGCAGGTGGAGCTGGTGGTCGAAGATGACGTGTGCAAGCCCGAGGTGGCCACCAACACCGCCACCAAGCTCGTCGATCAGGGCGTCCGCGTGGTTGTCGGCCACATCTGCAGCGGCGCCACGAAGGCGGCCCTGAGCATTTACAAGAAGGCGGACGTGATCGCCATCTCCCCGTCGGCCACCAACCCCGAGCTGACCCAGAGCGGGGAGTATCCCAATTTCTTCCGGACCATCGCCTCCGACGACGCACAGGCCCGGCTGGAGGTCGATTTCGCCCTCGATGTCCTGAAGCTGAAGAAAATCGCCGTGCTGCACGACAAGGGGGACTACGGCAAGGGCCTGGCCGAGTTCGCCAAGGGCTTCCTGGAAGCTGACCCGCGGGCCGAAGTGGTGCTCTACGAGGGCATCACCCCGGGCGCGGTGGACTATTCGGCCGTGGTCCAGAAGATCAAGCGCACCGGCGCCGAGGCGGTCATTTTCGGTGGCTACCACCCGGAAGCCTCCAAGATCGTCACCCAGATGCGCAAAAAACGCATGGATACCATTTTTATTTCCGATGACGGGGTCAAGGACGACACGTTCATCAAGGTGGCCGGAGAATACGCCGAGGGCGTCTATGCCACGGGCCCCAAGGACGTGTCCCAGAATCCTCTCGCCATCGCCGCCAACAAAGCCCACCAGGAGGCCTACGGGGCTGATCCGGGGGCTTTCTTTCTGAATGCCTACGCCGCGGCGCAGGCCGCGCTGAATGCCATCGAAAAAGCCGGCGGGACCGACAACTACGCGGGACTCATCAAGTCGCTGCAAAACGATCCGGTCGATACCCCTCTGGGGCAGATCCGTTTTGACGAGCGCGGCGACGCCATCGGTGTCGGCTTCTCCGTTTATCAGGTGAAGAACGGCGTCTACGTCGAAGTTCAGTAATGATGGCACGGCTGGGGTGTTCCAGGGGGAAGGGACCCGCGTCGGTCGGGTTTTCCCCCTGGTTTTTTTGTTCGCTTGACCACCCGTGGCACCAGTTGCGCGGCAGGGCTGGATCAACCGTCTGAGGCCGATGGATCTGCACTATTTCGCCGAACTGTTTCTTGGAGGCCTGACCCGGGGCAGCATCTATGCCCTCATTGCCCTGGGGTATACGATGGTCTACGGGATCATCGAATTGATCAACTTCGCCCACGGCGAAATCTACATGATCGGCGCCTTCACCGGTCTGATCGTGGCCACGGTGTTCACCTTCGCCGGCTTTCCCACCCTTGCCGTGCTGGTGATCGCCTCGGTGGCGGCGGTGGTCTATTCCTCGTGCTACGGCCTCACCATGGAAAAGATCGCCTACAAGCCGCTGCGTGGGGCCCCGCGCCTCTCGGCCCTGATCAGCGCCATCGGCATGTCCCTGTTTCTGCAAAACTACGTGCTGCTGGCCCAGACCTCCGACTTTCTGCCCTTCCCCAGCCTCGTGCCGGACCTGGCCTTCTGGGAGCCCTATGCCCACATCATCAGCAGCCAGGAAATCGTGATCATCGGCGTTACCGCCTTGGTGATGGTGCTGCTCAATCTGCTGATCAAGTTCACCCGCATGGGCAAGGCCATGCGGGCCACCAGCCAGGACCGGGAAATGGCCATGCTGGCGGGGGTGGACGTCAACCGGGTCATCTCCCTGACTTTCGTCATCGGGTCGGCCACCGCCGCCCTGGGGGCGGTGCTCATCGCCTCGCACATCGGGCAAATCAACTTCTACATCGGTTTTATCGCGGGGATCAAAGCCTTCGTGGCCGCGGTGCTCGGCGGGATCGGCAGCGTTCCAGGGGCCGTGGTGGGGGCCCTGGTTCTCGGGTGGACCGAGAGTTTTTTCACCGGCTACATCTCCAGCGATTACGAGGACGTTTTCGCCTTCATCTTCCTGGTGGTGATCCTGATTTTAAAGCCGTCGGGAATCCTGGGCCGTTCGCAAGCCCAGAAGGTATAGGACCGGAGCCAACGGGAATCTCCCCATGATGTCTCTGATCGAAATCCGCAAATCGCTCCTGGTGTCGGTCTGGTTCATGTTTTTGACCTTTCCCATCCTGGTCATCCGGGTCAACACCGTGGAAAGCACCATCCAGTGGCGCTGGGGCAACATGCTGGCCGTGGGGGCGGGCAGTTTCCTGCTCTCGTTCGTCTGGCGCCACCTGATCCGGCGCAAGGAGCAGGGGATGCGGCGCCAGCGCGAGGGCGCCGGCCTCCGGATGTCGATCTTCCAGCGCATCGGTGAAGACCGCCGCGTTTATCTGCCGGCCCTGGCGGTGGCCGCCGTGGCGGTGGGCGTGTTTCCCTTTCTGGTCTCGATGTACCAGATCAACATCATGACCACGGCCTTCATGTACATCATGCTCGGCCTGGGACTGAACATCGTGGTGGGGGTGGCCGGCCTGCTGGATCTGGGCTACGTGGCCTTTTACGCCGTGGGGGCCTATGCCTACGCCCTGCTCAACCATCATTTCGGCCTCAGCTTCTGGATCTGCCTGCCCATCGGCGCGGCCCTGGGCGCCGTTTTCGGCATTCTGCTGGGCTTTCCCGTGCTGCGGCTGCGGGGCGACTACCTGGCCATCGTCACCCTGGGGTTCGGTGAAATCATCCGCCTCATTCTGGAGAACTGGAACGAATTTTCCTTCGGCCCCAGTGGCATCGCCAACATTCCCCGGCCTGGTTTTTTCGGGGTCGAATTTTCCCTGCTGGCCCACACTCGCTACATCTATTTCCTGGTGGTGGCGCTGGCCATATTTACCATCTTCATGGTCAACCGGCTGCAGAACTCGCGCATCGGCCGGGCCTGGCTCGCCCTGCGCGAGGACGAGATCGCCTGCCAGGCCATGGGGGTGGACAAGGTGCGCACCAAGCTCACCGCCTTCGCCCTGGGGGCGACCTGGGCCGGTCTGGCCGGGGTGATCTTTGCCGGCAAGACCACCTTCATCAATCCGGCCAGCTTCACCCTCTGGGAGTCCATCAACATCCTGTGCATCGTGGTCCTGGGGGGCATGGGCTCCATCGTGGGGGTCGTGCTGGGGGCCCTGGTGCTGGTGCTGCTGCCCGAGTACCTGCGGGCCTTCGCCGAATATCGGATCCTGACCTTCGGCTGCGTGCTGGTGCTGATGATGGTTTTTCGGCCCGGGGGGATCGTGAGCAACGTGCGGCGCACCTACCAGTTCGAAGGCCCTGACAGCGGGGACAAGTAGATTGACACCGACGGAACCGATTCTCAAAGTCGACCGCCTGAGCATGGATTTCGGCGGCCTGCGGGCCGTGGATCGCCTCGATCTGGAAATCCACCCCGGCGAAATCGTGGCCCTCATCGGCCCCAACGGCGCGGGCAAGACCACGTTTTTCAACTGCATCACCGGCATTTATACCCCTACGGGAGGCGATGTGGTCATCTGCCCGCCCGGAGGGCGGCCAAAGCGCATCAACGGCCTCAAGCCCAACCGGGTCACGGAACTGGGCCTGGCGCGCACCTTCCAGAACATCCGCCTCTTCCAGCAGATGACCGTGCTGGAGAACG
>CALJLV010000128.1 GCA_937982505.1 uncultured Desulfobacteraceae bacterium
ATACGCCGCCCCCCGAGATTTACACTCTTTCCCTACACGACGCTCTTCCGATCTCGGCCTGTTTCGACCCATTTTCGAGCTGATCCGTCCCATTCCCCCCATCGCCTGGATCCCTCTTTGCATCTTCTGGTTCGGGATTGGACTCTGGGGCAAGGTCTTCATCATCTGGATCGCCGGCATCGTGCCCTGCGTGATCAACGCCTGGGTGGGGGTGGGCATGACCAACCCCACCCTGATCCAGATGGCGCGCACCTATGGGGCCAGCGACTGGCAGATCTTCACCCAGATCTGCGTGCCCTCGGCCCTGCCCATGGTTTTCGGGGCTTTGCAGATCGCCCTGGCCTACTGCTGGACCAACCTTGTGGGGGCCGAACTGCTGGCCGCCGACCAGGGCCTGGGGTATCTCATCAGCATGGGGCGCCGCCTGGCCCTGCCGGACATGGTGGTGCTGGGGATGGTCACGGTGGGAATCGGCGGAGCGGCCATCGGCGTTGTCATCGACCTGGTGGAAAAACGGCTGCTGGCCGGGATCCGGAGGTAACTGCCGATGAACACAGACGCCATCGCCAACGAAGTCATCCTCACCGTTCGAGAGAAGAAGGCTTTCTCACTCCTGGCCGTCCTGCGCAACGAGTATTTCCTCTATGTCGTTTCCAGCATCGCCTTCGTGCTCATCTGGCACTGGGTGGCCGCCGAGCAGATTCTGGGCAAGTCCCTGGCCACCCCCTATCAGGTGGTCCAAGAATTCACCCGCCTGATGACCGTCCGGCTGGCCGGCCTGACCCTGCTGGGGCACATCTGGGCCAGCACTCAGCGGATCCTCATCGGCTTCGTGCTGGCCTCGGCGGTAGCCGTCCCCCTGGGCCTTTTCATGGCTCTGAACCGTACGGTCAACGCCATCGTCAAGCCGGTCTTCGATCTGTTCAAGCCCATGCCGCCCATCGCCTGGATCTCCATCGCCATTCTGTGGTTCGGCATCGGCGAGGCCTCCAAGGTCTTCATCATCGTCATCGGCACCTTCGTGCCCTGCCTGCTCAATTCCTACAACGGAATCCGCCTCATCGAGCCGGAACTCTACGACGTGGTGCGCTCCCTGGGCGGCAACCGCAAGGACGAGATCCTGCAGGTCAGTTTTCCGGCGGCTTTCCCCGCCATTTTCGCCGGGCTGCAAATTTCCCTGTCCATCGCCTGGACCTGCGTGCTGGCCGCCGAGCTGGTGAGCGCCCGATCCGGCCTGGGGTGGATCATCGTCCAGGGGATGCGCCTCACCAAACCCGAACTGGTCATCGGCGGGATGCTCATCATCGCCCTGGTGGCCTGGCTGACCACCCTGGGGGTTTCGCTTCTGGAACGCCTGCTTTGCCCCTGGAAGCGGTATATCGAAGGACTCTGAGCCGGGAAAAGAAGGGGACCCTCCCAGATGGACGACGACATGCGCAAGCAGCCCAAGATCGCCTGTGAAAAAATCGGCAAGACCTTCATCCAGAAAGGCTCCCAGCAGGTGCACGTGCTGGAGGACATCTCCCTGGAAGTCTATGACAAGGAGTTCCTGGTGATCCTGGGCCCGGGCCAGAGCGGCAAGAGCACCCTGCTGCGAATCATCGCCGGGCTCGAGACCCCCTCCACCGGCCGCGTCCTTCTCGACGGGCGGGAAATCACGGGACCGGGGCCGGACCGGGGCCTGGTCTTCCAGAGCTACATGCTCTTTGCCTGGCGCACGGTCATGGGCAACGTGGAGATGGGCCCCAAGCTCCAGGGGATGGGCCGCAGGCAACGGCGCGAGATCGCCCAGCACTACATCGATCTGGTGGGGCTGACCGGCTTCGAAAAGCATTACCCTCACCAGCTCTCCGGCGGCATGAAGCAGCGCGTGGGCATCGCCCGGGCCTATGCCAACAACCCTCAGGTGATGCTCCTGGACGAACCTTTCGGCCAGCTCGACGCCCAGACACGCTACTTCATGGAACAGGAGACGGTACGCATCTGGGAGGCGGAAAAGCGCACCGTGATCTTTGTCACCAACAACATCGAGGAGGCCGTTTTTCTCGGCGACCGCATCGTGGCGCTCAAGGACAAGCTCCCCGGGCGCATGAGCCAGGTCTATCCGGTCCGGCTTCCCCGTCCGCGCGAGCACACCGACATGGAATTTTTGGAACTGCGACAGTGTATCACGGAAGAGTGCGTCTTGACCCTGTAACCAACGGCAGAAGGACGCGGGCGCCATCGTGCTGCCCGGCCGGCCGCGCATCATCCGGAAAAGGGAGGCAAGTGATGGTCAAATCGTTTCAAACCATGGGGCGGATCGTTTTCGGCACGGGCAGCCTGGAGTGCCTGGGAGACGAAATCCGGCGCATCGGCGGGGGCAAGGTGATGGTGGTTACGGACCCCGGACTGAAAAACGCCGGGGTCCTCGACCAGGTGACGGCGGTGCTGGAAAAGGCCGCCATCGACTTCGCCGTTTTCGCCGATGTCGAATCCGACCCCCAGATCGAGGTCGCCCTGGCCTGCGCCGCAGCCGCCGAATCCATCGGTCCAGATGTGATTGTCGGCCTGGGGGGGGGCAGCTCTCTGGACATCGCCAAGGTGACCTCGGTGCTGCTCACCAACGAGGGGCCCATCGAAAAGTACTTCGGCATGGAACTGGTCCCCAGGGCCGGGGTGCCGTCGATCCTGATTCCCACCACCGCCGGCACGGGCAGCGAGATGACCTCCATCTGCGTTCTGTCCGACACCCAGAACAAGGTCAAGAAGGGGATCGTCAGCGCCCACATGTACGCCCGCGCGGCGCTGCTGGACCCCCTGCTGACCCTGGGGCTGCCGCCCCGCGTTACGGCCATGACCGGCATGGACGCCCTGGTGCACGCCATCGAATCCTTCGTGGGATTGCAGGCCACGGTTTTTACCGACACCCTCAACCTGCAGGCCATCCGTCTGGTGGCCG
Source organism: uncultured Desulfobacteraceae bacterium (assembly GCA_937982505.1). Lineage (GTDB taxonomy): Bacteria > Desulfobacterota > Desulfobacteria > Desulfobacterales > UBA2174 > UBA2174. The sequence continues at coordinate 2,942 of CALJLV010000128.1, forward strand.
CCAATCTGCGCCAGGCCTTCGCCCATGGCGGCAACCTGACGGCCAGGGAGAACCTGCTCCAGGCCTCCTGCCTGGCCGGGATGGCCTTTTCCAACACCCAAAACGGACTGAGCCACGCCCTGGCCCTCTCCATCGGCGGCCAGCACCACCTGCCCCACGGGCTGCTCACGGCGTTCACCATCCCCTGGGTGATGGAGTACAACCTGATGGCCAATCCGGCCAAGTTCATCCAGATTGCGCAGGCCTTCGGTGAAAAGACGGCCCGCCTGCCGGAAATCGAGGCCGCGCGCCTGTCGGTCAAGGCGGTCAAAAGCCTTCTTGACGACCTGGGCATTTCTTACAGGCTCAGCGATTACGGGGTGCCGAAAGAACAGTTCGCCGCCCTGGCCAAGGGGACCATGAGCGGGGTGCGCCTGCTCAACAACAACCCCCGCAAAGTTTTCGAGCCGGATGTATTGGCCCTTCTGGAGGCCAACTACTGATTCGCAGGACCCGGTGGCGGCGCATTCGCAGCAGCGGATCGGCTGTCGGTCACTGAACGCAACGCATCTCAAGGAGAAGGGACATGTCACCCAACAGTTTCCAGCCAGGCTTGGACGCGGAAACCATCCGCAACTACGAGGCCGAATACGTCATGACCCCCTGGACTTCGCAAAAGGGTTTGAAGCCCTTCGTGCCGTTCAGGGCCCAGGGGGTCTGGGTATACGACCACCAGGGCAAAAAGCACCTGGACCTCACCTCCCAGTTCGTTTTCACCAATCTGGGACACTGCGAGGAGCGTATCAACGCCGCCATCACGCGTCAGTCCGCCCTGCTGCAGAGCGTCAACTCCCAATGGGCCACCGAGCCCAAGGCCCTGCTGGGCAAGCTGCTGGCCGAGGTGACGCCCGGGGACATGAAAAAATCCTTTTTTTCCACCGGGGGGACCGAAGCGGTGGAGGGGGCGCTGAAGATGGCCCGCTTCATCACCGGCAAGCAGAAGATCCTCTCGCGCTGGCGCTCCTACCACGGATCGACCATGGGAGCCATGGCCGCCTCGGCCGACTGGCGCAACTGGTGCTCCGAACCCACCGTGCCGGGGGCCATCCACATCCTGCCGCCCTACTGCTACCGCTGCCACTTCGGCGCCACCTACCCGTCCTGCGACCTGCTCTGCGTAAAGCATGTGGAGGATGTGATCCGCTACGAGGGCGGGGCGCGCCACATCGCGGCCCTGATCGGAGAGCCGATCTTCGGGGCCGGGGGCGTGATCGTACCGCCGGATGAATACTGGCCGGAGGTCCGGAAGATCTGCGACAAGTACGAGATGGTCCTCATCGCCGACGAGGTCATGGTGGGCTTCGGCCGCACGGGCAAATGGTTCGCCATCGAGCACTGGGATGTGGTGCCGGACATCATGACCATGGCCAAGGGGATCAACTCCGGGGCCATCCCCCTGGGGGCCACTACCGTGCGCCCCTGGGTGGCGGAAAAGTTCGAAACCCTGCACTACACGCACGGGCACACCTATTCCGGCCACACCCTGGCCATGGCCTCGGCCGTGGCGGCCATCGATGTCTACCGTCAGGACGATCTCGTGGCCCGGGCGGCCCAAACCGGAACGTACCTCACCCAGCGGCTGCTCGAGATCCAGGACAAGCACCCCAGTGTGGGAGAAGTGCGGGGCAAGGGACTTTTCCAGGGGATGGAGGTGGTCAAGAACCGCAAAACCAGGGAACCGATCCACGACGCCAACCTGGAGCCCCCGCGGCCGGCCAACGCCAAAATGAAGTTCCTGGGCAAGTGCATGCAGGACGGGGTCTACATCATGGGCGGCCAGGGCTCGGTGATCACGGTCTGCCCGCCGCTGAACATCACCCGCGAAGAGTTGGACTTCGGCCTGGAGGTCATCGACCGGAACCTGTCGATCTGCGACGAGGATTACCAGAAATAGAACCTGGATTCTCGGTGCGCACTGGAAACCTGGCCCTTGGCGGTTTCGCATGGGGTCCCGCGGAAAGGCCCATGCGAAACCCCGAGGGCGCCCCGCAAGGGGGGCGTTGCCGGGCATTCAGTGCCGAAGCCGTGGCCTGGACGATGCCTCTATTTTCTCCGGGCCAATGCATCTTCGATCGCCTGCAGCGAATCGAAGCCATAATGCTGGGCGGTGTTTTTCAAGATTTCCAGGGAAAGGTTGACCCCTTCGGCCGCAGCCTTGCGGGTATCCGCAAGGCAGTGCGCCAGCGTGGCCTCCGAATAGGTCAGCAGCTCGCAAAAGAGATAGGTGCCGATCGAGGCCCGCCCCTGGCTTGCGGGGTCTGATCCGTTAAGCGGGCGCCCGAGGGAAAACAATCGCGGATATCTGGCCTTCGCCGCTTTGGACCATTCCAGGTGATGCTGCATGATCCGCTGAGCCATCTGGCGAGCACCGGGTGATACGGGCGGAAGTTCGTCTTTGATCGCTTCATATTCTCCAGGAAAAGTCGATTCCATCATGCGTGCATACTTTACCGTCATCAGGTTCAATCCGTCCTGTCTGGCCTTTTGGAGATCATCGAAATAGCTCCGCAGCGTATCCAGGCTCCAGATCTCGGCCTGCGCTCTGCGCATGATGATGAAGGTCGGCCGCTCATTCTGACAGGCGGCCCGTCCGCCCACATTCCCGGCTTCGGTAAACATCTCCCATTCGATCTCTAGGATGTTGTCCGTCAACGGCTTGCGCTCCATGCGCATCGATCCTTTCTATTCTCCCCAGGGCACCATGTTTCGCAAAAACTCGTCCTTTATTTTCCGCTGAATCCGCGGGCCGTGGTCCAGCAGAAAATCCGATGGGGAGTCGCTCAGGCCCATACCCCTCAGTTCGCGTATGATCAAAGCGCAAATCGCTTCAATGCTGCGTTCACTTTCCTCCAAAGAGTCGCAAACGGCCAGCGTGGCGAGCAAGCCATAAGATCGGAAGAGCACACGTCTGAACTCCAGTCACGTCAGTCAATC
>CALJLV010000129.1 GCA_937982505.1 uncultured Desulfobacteraceae bacterium
TGGGAGCGTTTAGATCGTTTGGATCGCTTACTCAGGTTTCAGGTTTCATCCCTCAGCCCTTTCTTTTCGGTTTCAGCCATCATCCCTTTCTTTACTCAGGTTTCATCCCTCCGCGATGACTTCAGATTCCTAATCCAGCCACAAAGAGGGAGCCGTGGCGAAAAACTCCTCGATGGGAATGCCGCCGCCGCCCACCACCAGTAGCCGCGCCTCGGGATACCGGGAGCGAAACAACTCCAGCCCGGATGTTTTGCCGCCTCTTCCGCTTTTCACCTGGACCGCCCAGAGCCGGCGCCCGCGGGCGATCACGAAATCCACCTCGCGGCCGCCTTCCCGCCAGTACGTGATGCTGTGATCCGCTGACGACAGGCTGCCGAGCAGATGTCCGCCCACCGCATTTTCGACCAAACGGCCCCACCAGCTTGCATCGGCTACGGATTCGTCAAAAGAGCGGGTCGAGAGAGAATTTACCAGGGCATTGTTCCACAGCAGCAGCTTAGGGCTGCTGCCGCGTTTGCGCACGGCGCCGCGTGAAAAGAGTTCCAGCCCGCTGACCAGAAAAGCGGTCTCCAGGAGACGCAGATAGTTGGCCAGCGTTGTGGTGTTGCCCACATCCTGCAGTTGTCCGAGCATCTTGTTGTAAGAGAGGATTTGGGCAGGAAACGTGGCGGCCAGGGCGAACAGATGGCGCATCAGGGTCGGCTTGGTGATCTTCTGGAGCTGGAGCACATCGCGCGCCAGCACCGTTTCGATCAAAGAATCGGTCACGTAGCGCTTCCATTTTCCCTCGTCGTCGCTGAACACCGCCGCGCCCGGATACCCGCCGAAAAAAAGCCAGCGTGGCAGGTCCCAGCCGAAGGCATCGGCGCACTCCGGAAATGTCCAGTGTCCGCAGCGGTGCAGGAAGAATCGGCCCGCCAGGCTCTCGGACAATCCGGCCTGGATCAGCAGGGCGGATGATCCCAGCACGAGCAGACGGATATCCCTCGATTGACGGATGGCGGCGTCCCACCGGCTTTTGAGCGATTCACTCCAGCCGCGAACCTTTTGGACCTCGTCGAGGACCAGCAGTACCGGGCCCCCTGAACGGTCCGTTTCGACCTCTGCCCGGCGCCACTGGGTGTCGATCCATTCCGGCCCCGGTGGCAGCGGGCTGTCGGCGGAGGCATAAATGGAGGCAAAGGGCAGCTTGTCCATCACCTGGTGGGCGATGGTCGTTTTTCCCACCTGCCGAGGACCCGTCATCACCTGAAAGACGTGCCGCGGTTTTTCAAGTTCAGCGACCAGAATGGGTGCCAAGGCTCGTTCGAAGTGCGTCATACCTTCAGTATAACCAATATATTATCCAGTTGCGAACGGATTTTCTCAATGACTGAGTAATTTTTATCAATCATTGAGAAAATATGGGCATGACCTCGCATGACCGAGATCCCTTCCCTCAGGTTTCAGGTTTCATCCCTCAGCCCTTGCCTTACTCAGGTTTCCGCCCTCCGCCCTTTCTTACGCGCTCATCCTCTCGATCAGAATCGGCATGGCGGTCCGGTAGACCACCCAGACGACCGCCAAGAGGACGATCACGCCGGCGTTGACCAGAAAAAAAGCGCCCAGATACTACGGAAGAGTTTTACAGAAGATAACGAAGAGAACGAAGGGGGAAAAACATAAAATCTTTGTTAACTTCGTTGCCTTCTGTGAAATGTTGTTCATCTTTTGCGGTGCCACGCCCAGGCGTGTTCCACGATCGGTTCCAGTTCGGTGTAGCGGGGCCGCCAGCCGAGCAGCGCGCCTGCCTTTTGGGCGTCGGCGGTGAGCACGGGCGGGTCGCCGGGCCGGCGGCCGACGACTTCGGTCGGAATGGGACGGCCGGTCACCCGGCGCGCTGTTTCTACGACCTCGAAAACCGAGTACCCCCTGCCGACGCCGAGGTTGAGGGCCATGCTGACGCCTCCCGCGTGGAGGTGTTCGAGGGCCAGCACGTGCGCTGTCGCCAGGTCGGCGACGTGGATGTAGTCGCGCACGCAGCTCCCGTCGGCAGTGGGATAGTCGGCGCCGAAGATCTGCAGCCGCTCCAGGCGGCCCAGGGCGGCCTGCAGCGCCAGGGGGATGAGGTGGGTCTCGGGGTCGTGTTCCTCGCCGATCTCGCCCTGCGGGTCGGCGCCGGCGGCGTTGAAGTAGCGCAGGCTGATGTGGCGCAGCCCGCAGGCCGGCTCGAAATCGTGCAGCATGCGCTCCACCGCGAGCTTGGTGGCGCCGTAGGGGCTTACCGGGTCTTGCCGGTGGTCCTCTGCGATGGGGGTGCTCGCGGGAATCCCGTAGGTGGCGCAGGAGCTGGAAAAAACGATGGCCCCGATACCGTGGCGGCCCATGGCCTCGAGGAGGGTCAGGGTCCCGGCGACGTTGTTGCGGTAGTATCTGGCCGGCTCGCGCACCGACTCGCCCACATAGGCAAAGGCGGCAAAGTGCATCACGGCTCCGGGCTGGTAGCGCGCCAGGACCGCGTCGAGGCACTTGGGATCGTTGATGTCGCCCTGCTCGAAGGGCCCCCAGCGCACCGCCCGGCGGTGGCCGTAAGATAAGTTGTCGAAAGCGACCGGGATGTGGCCGGCCTCGGCCAGTGCCTTGCAGGCGTGGCTGCCGATGTAGCCAGCCCCGCCGGTGACCAGAACATGCATCTAAGGTTCCTCAGGGAAAAGAAAGGGCTTTATAAAGTTTCATGGCTTGTCCCGATTGAAAAACCGCTTTGCGATCGACGCCTTGAATCGGATGAATGGCGTCGAAGCCTCTCAGGGCATGCGCTTCTACCAATTTGTCGATTTGCCCGCATAAATCCGCATTCACCTTCACCCGAATCAAACTCTCCCAGTCATTTTTAAACCGGGAAACGATCGTACTTGTCGTATCCGGCGATAACCCTCCACGCTGTTTGCGGTAAATGCATGCCATCGTTTCGCCGTAAGCCACGAAAGAGGTCACCACCTGATCGGCCGACTGCCAGATGGCAATGACATCGCCTGAAAATTCTTCCAGAAAGTAGTGCTTTACCAGTGCGCTCGCGTCCAGATAGAGAATCATCGAACCGTCAGCGCCGATCCTCAATGATCATCTCCGATGCCGGCTTTCCAGTTGAGGGGACTGGGGAGAGGTCATCTTTCAGAAGGGGGCGATGCGGCCAGACGATCAATCCGCTCTCAATCAAGGGAGACAAGGCAGCGCGGACATCTTATGCAACCACATTTGCCTTCTTCGTCAAGCGCAAGCGGACCCAAGGCGTCCGCTTTCAAGGTTTATCTTCCTTCATTCACCCAAGTTTCAGGTTTCCGCCCTCAGCCCTCATTTTCCATCCCAACAGACAGCTCCGCCGCTTCGCTTACATCCTTGGTGCGACTTTAACACACTAATAAAAAAAGAAAAATTAGCGTTTCAGGCCCGCTTGCCGGTGGCCTCCCAGATCAGCACATGGGGGCGGGCTTCCAAGGTGGCCGCGAAGTCGTCGAACTCGTCCCTGCTCACGGTCATCGACCGGATCCGGCGCTTGATGTAGCGCTCGGTCTTCTGGGTCAAATCGTTGAGGTGGTAGGCGTCGATGTCGCCCACCAGCACCAGGTCGATGATTCCGCTGTCCTTGCCCTGGGCGTAGTCGTCGATCAGATAGGCCTTTTCCAGGTCGCCCAGGCGGGTGACGATGCTCTCGATGACCTGGTCGATGCCCACCACCTTGCGCACCATGGAGATCAGTTCGGGAAAGAGGGGGTGATTCGGATTGGCCGAGTAGAGCACCTGGCGGCCGTTGCGGCGGCTGCGCAGCAGTTCGGTGCGCGTGAGCTGGTTGAGCTCCTCACGCACCGCGTTGGTGGAAACGGAAAATTCGCCGGCCAGCTCGCGCAGGTAGGACTCGGCCAGCGGGTTCAAAAAGAGCCGGATCAGCAGCTTGACGCGGGTCTTGGACCCGATGAGGTCGGTGAGCAGGGTGTTCATGGGTGCTCCATTTATGAGCAGATAAACTACTCATAAATGTTTGGGCGGTTGGCTGTCAAGGGGAAAAAAAGAGGGCTGAGGGCTGAAACCTGAAACCTGAGGGGAAAAGAGGGCTGAGGGCTGAAACCTGAAACCTGAGGGGAAAAGAGGGCTGAGGGATTCGTTTTGCGGAAACCTTCCGGAAATCTTCAGTTGTTGGACATGGACCCCGGATCGAGTCCG
>CALJLV010000130.1 GCA_937982505.1 uncultured Desulfobacteraceae bacterium
AGATTGACTGACGTGACTGGAGTTCAGACGTGTGCTCTTCCGATCTTCTGTCGGCACCTCCCGATTTCGGGCGGCCCGGAACCTATCTCATCACAGGGCGCCGGTCAAGGGTAAATCCCCCTCGCCCAGGACCCCGTCAGAGTAAGGGCATCTGTCGCGTTTCCTGCCGGATGTCGCTGTTTTTTCCTCGCGAGGAAAGGCGCCCCGGCTCCCGGGCGCTTCTTTCGCCCGGGAGCCAGGGGCCATTGGGGGCGGAGGGTGCATCAGGCGGCGGCCGCCAGGCGCGCGACCCGCCACCGCTGGATCAGGTAGACCCCGATCATGACGATGATCCCCACCACCGAACTGGTGTATTCGTGAAAGAGGAGCAACCCCGCGGCCAGGCCGGTCATGAACCGTTCGATCCGGGTTGACTTGGCCTTGAGATAGCCGATGATGGTCGATCCGAGGCTGATCACCCCCGCCACCACGGTGGCAAAGACCAGGAGGAACTGGACCAGGTCGAATTCCACCGAGGGATCCAGAATCCGCGGCATCCACAGGATGATGGGCGAATAGACGAAGGCGAAGGGGACGTAGATCTTGGCCGAGGACAAAGCGAAGGCCGTGAACCCGGCCCGGAAGGGATCCCCTCCCGAGATCCCGGAGGCGGCGTAGGCCGCCAGGGCCACCGGCGGGGTGACGTCGGCCAGCACGGCGTAAAACAGCACGAACATGTGGCTGATGAGCGGATGGATGCCCCACTGCATCAGGGCCGGGGCGGCGATCATCGAAGCGATGATGTACTGGGCCGTGGTGGGAATCCCCATTCCCAGAATGAAACAGCTGATGGCGGTGAAAACCAGGGTGAAAAACAGCGTGGTGCCGTCCAGGGTGGCAAGCTGGAAGACGTCCAGGCTGTGGACGAAGCTGGCCACCCCGGAGGCCAGTTCGATGACCGCCGAGGCGAACTTGAGCCCCAGGCCGGTGAGGGTGGTGGCCCCGACGATGAACCCCACCGTGGCGCAGGCCGCGCCGATGGCCAGGGCGTTCTTGGTGCCCCATTCAAGGGTGTCGAGGATGTCGGGAAAGCGCATCTTGCTTTCCGTGTAGGTGATGCCCACAGCGATGACCGCCATGTTGGCGAAAAAGGCCGCCAGGTCGGCCTGGATGTCCAGGGCCAGCAAGACGGTCAGCAGCACGGCCGTGGCCGCCCCCAGAAGCCAGTCGCGCGGCTGGCTGATCCGATAGACGAAGGCGAAGGCCGCCAGGGCCGCGGCGCTCCACAGCCCCAGGGACCAGGCGGCGTATGTCAAAGGATTGGTCCAGAACATTACGCAGGGCAGGCTCAGAAAGACGGTGATCAGAAGCCCCCAGGTGCGCCGGTGGATCTGGCCGATGGTCACCGAATAGATGATTCCCCAGTAGGCGGCCAGAAAGGGGCTCGATCCGGTGATGAGCAGATAGACGATCACCACCAGGGGCAGCATCAGCAGGCCGCGTTCCCTCAGGACCTTGCCCGCCCGGGGCAGCGACTCCCTGGGCAGGCCGACGAGCCCCTGCTTGAGGGCTTCGAAGTGGACCATGGTCCCCACGGCGAAAAAGTGCAGAAAAGAAGGGATGATGGCGCAGGCGGCGATCTTGATGTAGGGCACCCCGAGAAACTCGGCCATGATGAAGGCCGCGGCCCCCATGATGGGCGGCATGAGCTGGCCGCCGGTGGAGGCGGCCGCCTCCACCGCGCCGGCGAAGGTGGGCTGGTAGCCGACCTTCTTCATCAGGGGGATGGTAAAGGCCCCGGTGGTGACGGTGTTGGCGATGGAGCTGCCGCTGATGGAGCCCAAAAAGCCCGAAGAGATCACCGACACCTTGGCCGGCCCGCCCACCGTGCCGCCGGCGATGGCCAGCGCCAGGTCAATGAAGAGCTGGCCCAGCCCGGTTTTGGAGATGAAGATGCCGAAGAGCACGAAGTGGAACACGAAGGTGGCCACTACCCCCAGGGGGATGCCGAAGATCCCCTCGGTGCCCAGGTACATGTGCTCGATGATTCGTTCGGCCGAATAGCCCCGATGGGCAAAGAAGCTCAGTCCCGGGATGTTGAGGAAATGGGGGCCGTAGCGGCAGTTGATCAGCACGATGACCGCGATGACCGCCAGGGGGGCGCCGATGCTGCGCCGGGTTCCCTCGAGCACCAGCAGGACGGCCAGGGCCCCCATGGCCATGTCGATGTGGGTGGGCATCCCGGCGCGAAAGACCAGAGCGTTGAATTCGAGGAAGATGTAGACCGAGACCACCGATGCCAGAAGGGCGCAAAAGACGTCGAAGTAGGGAACCTGGTCGGGCTTGTAATCGAAGCGGCCGCTGAAGATTCCCGCCGCGGCCCGCAGCCACTGGATGACGAACAGGGCCGTGATGCACAGGCAGATGACGAACAGAAAGACGCTCCAGAAGATCAGGGTCTTGTTCGGGTCGCGGAAGACCTTGGAAAATTCGATGGCCTGGTTCAGCTCCAGGGCTCCCCACCCGATGCAGCCGATCATGGCCGTGAACAGGATAAAATCGATGTAGGCCAGGACGGGATGCGCCCAGAAGCTGCGCCGCTTGAAGTAGAGGACCAGGGCGAAGGTGGCCGCCGCCCAGGCGAATGTCCATCCGCCGGAGAGGTCGAACAGTTCGCCGAACATGACCGCCGACAGCCCGGCCCCGGTCAGGGCGTAGATCAGGTCATAGGCCAGATGCTTGGCATCCCCGACCGTTTCCTTGCGGATACTGTAGAGAAAGAACACCAGGGGCAGCACGAAGGCCAGATGGAAGGCCCGGTGGCGCCACTCCTGGAGCACCCCGAATCCGGCCGTGTAGATGTGGAACAAAGAGAGGATCAGGGTCATGTAGAAGGTGAGCTTGAGGGTGATGCCCGTTGCCTGGCGGAAGCGCAGTTCCGGATCGTACTTGGAGATCGTGTCGACATCTTCCTTGAGGTCGGCCGGGGCGGTGATGGTTTGCGGTTCAGCCATGGTCATTGCTCCTGTGGTGCCAATAGGATCTGGCCTTCAACCAGCTCCACGACAGGGCCGACATTTTTCGGATGCGGATGTGCAGCAGGGTGTCGCCGGCCAGCGTGCTGAGGCGAATCTGCGGGTTGTCGTTGATCTGCAGGGTGTTCCGGTAGGGCCCCGCGACCCATTGGAAGATTTCCGGCACCCGGCGATGCATGTTGCGGATGCGAAAGCGGTCGCCCTCGCGCTGGTAGCGCTCCTGGCCGAAGGCGGCATAGGGCAGGCCGGTGCGACTGGACGCGAACTCGGTCTCCACCACCACCATGCTAAAGTCCCCGTCCACCCGCAGCCGGTCAAGAACCCAGCACTGTTCCACCGAATGCAGAAATCCCAGGGCGATGGTGTCCCCCGGCGCCACCCGGTGCACCAGAACGGGCCTGGCGCTGCGGTAATCAGAGGCCACCAGGGCATGAACGGGTTGCAGGCCCAGCGCTCCGGCGAGGATCAGCCCCGCGGCCAGCATCATCGAGTTCCGTGGGATCCGTCGCGTCATGGGCGCTTTTCAAGACGTTCGGGCGCCGGGTGGAGTCCCGGCGCCCCGGGGGTGAAAATGGGGTTGGGAGCCTACTTGATGAGGCCCTTTTCCTTGTAGTAGCGCTCGGCGCCCGGATGCAGCGGGATGGCCATCCCGGCCAGGGCGGTCTCCAGGGTCACGTCCTTGCCCTTGGCATGGGCCTGGGCCATGATCTCGGCGCCCGAGGGGGCCGGGGCCGGCTTGCCGTCCTTCTTTTGCAGCACGTAGAAGCCCGGTTCCCACAAGGCCTGGGTGAGCTGGTAGATCAGATCGGCGCTGACTTCGGCGGCGCAGACCCACTGGGCCATGACGGCCACGGTGTTCACCGGATCGGCCTGGCCGGCGTAGGTGTTGGCCGGAATGGTCACCTTGGCGTAGAAGGGGTAGGCATCGGCGACCTTTTTGATCAGGGCGTCGTCGAGGTTGAGGATGCTGATGGCGGTGCTCGAGGTGAGTTCCATCACCGAGGAGGTGGGTATTCCGGCGGTGATGAAGCCGGCATCGGCCTGGTTGTCCTGCATGCGCTGGGAGATCCCGGCGAAGCTGAGCCAGTCGAGTTGCCCGAAATCATCGAAGGTCATGCCGGCCTGCTTGAGGATGTTTTCCGCGTCGACGGCCGTACCGCTGCCCCGGTCGCCGGGGATCACGCTCTTGCCCTTGAGATCGGCGATGGTCTTGATCCCGGCGGCCTGACGGGTGACGATCTGGATCACCTCGGGATAGAGCGAGGCGATGCCCCGCACGTTCTTGACCGGATTGTCCTTGAACTGGTCCAGACCGTTAAAGGCCTGATAGGCGGTGTTGTTCTGCACGAAGGCCGATTCGATGTCCCCCGAGCGGATCAGGTTCAGGTTGGCGGTGGAGGCGTTGCCCGACTGGGCGGTGACGATGACGTCGGCCACCTTGGTGGTCAGGGCCTGGGCCAGAACACCGCCCAGCGGATAGTAGGTGCCGCCGGTGCCGCCGGTGGCGATGGCGAAGAAGGTCTTGGCCGCGAAGCAGGCCGGGGTCAGCAGAAGGGGTACGACGAGGGCCAGGGTCAAGATGGTGATCAGTTTGCCGCGTTTCATCATGGAACCTCCTTCTTGGATAAGTGAAAGACCTTGCGGTTGGATGTGCCCACTTGGAACATGTGCCTTGCGACGGTGGTGCGATCTGGCTGTGGCGCTTTTCCCCCTTTCTTGTGGAGCCCTGGGTTCCTGGGTTCTTGCCGGCAGGGTGGTGCTGGGTTGCGCCGGCGGCGGGTTTCCGCCTGAGCGGGTCGGCCCCCAGGGCCGCCGCGGCGTCTGGTGGCCGGTCAGGCCGAATCGAATCCCAGAAAATCCTATACCAAAAAAAGCGGGTCAAAACCAGTCGCATCCGTTACCGGTGCGCGGCCCCGTCAACGTGAGGGCATCCATCGCCTGTCTTGCCGGATGTCAGCGTGTTCCGTCGATCTTCCCAACTGCGGATCACAAAACCTTGACGAGGCCGTGGTTGCCGGTGGACACCCAAACCGAAGAAGAATCCGAAGATCTCCCCTCGTGGTAAAGGGGGGCAATCCGAAGATCCCCCCCTTGGCAAAAGGGGGCCGGGGAATTTTACGAACGGCAGGGTCTTTGCCGCTGGCGGGGAGCCGCGGCCGCTCTGGGCGGGCGGGAAAATTCGGTGTCGCGCCGGGGCGAGGGAACCCGGTAGTCGAAGCCGGCCAGGGTCTTTCTTTCCACCTTGCAGCCCAGCACCCGGTCGATGGCTCGTACCATGGAGTCGTCTTCGGTCGTCACCAGGGTGAAGGCGTCGCCGCTGCGAGTCGCCCTGCCGGTCCGTCCGATGCGATGGATGTAGGCGTCGGTGGTGGCGGGTACATCGTAGTTGATCACGTGCGAGACCTTGGCCACATCAATGCCGCGGGCCGCGATGTCGGTGGCCACCAGGACCTGGTAGGTCCCGTCGCGGAATCCGTCCAGGGCCGCCTGGCGACGATTCTGGGAAAGATTCCCCTGGAGAGATGCCGAACGAAATCCGGCACGGGTCAACTGTTCACCCAGACGCTTGGCCCGGTGCTTGGTGCGGGTAAAGACCAGCACCGATCCGCCGCCGGTCCGGCCCAGCAGAGACATCAGCAAGGGGGTTTTGAGGTGGGCCGCCACCGGAAAGAGGGCGTGGCTCACCGTGTGGGCCGGAGCGACGGTGCCCACGCGCACCGCGACCGGGGCCGTGAGAATCTCGCCCGACAGGGCCTCGATCTCGGCGGGCATGGTGGCGGAAAACAAAAGATTCTGCCGCTGGCGCGGAAGGCGGCTCAGGATGCGCCGGATGTCGGGCAGGAAACCCATATCGAGCATCTGGTCGGCTTCGTCGATCACCAGCACCTCGATTTCTGCGAGGGTGATGCTGCCCCGGGCCATGTGATCCAGCAGGCGTCCGGGACAGGCGACGACCAGGTCCGCCCCGCGCTTGAGGTCCTGGATCTGTCGCTGGAGGTTGATTCCGCCGTAGACGGCTACGCTGTGCAGTCCGGTGCGCCGGCCCAGGGTTTCGATGGCCTCATGGGTCTGTTGGGCCAGCTCGCGGGTGGGCGCCAGGATCAGGGTCCGAATCGCCTTTCGCGGTCGTTTCATGAGTCGCTGGAGGATGGGCAGCACAAAGGCCGCGGTTTTACCGGTGCCGGTCTGGGCCAGGCCGAGAACGTCCCGGCCGGCGAGGACCGGACCGATGGCCTGGGCCTGGATGGGAGTGGGTTGAGTGTAGCCGGCCGCCTGGATGCCGGCCGCGATGGAGGGGTGAAACGCGAAATCGGTGAAGTTCATGCCATCCTTATGAATGTAAAAAAGTGATAAAAAAAGCCCCGGAAGGCAGTTCCGGGGCTCACACGCGCTGATGGGGCTGACCTGGAAACGTCTCTGCTCTGTTCAAAACAGATGTGATTGATATCACCCATCAGCTCTTGATGTCAAGGGATATCTTCAAGCCGCCAGATGGGTGTCGTCCGGCGTTTTCTCCGAAATCCCGATCGCCGCCAGGTTCCCCGGGGCCAGCGGGGGACCGGAGGCGGCCATTGCCTGGACGGCGTCTTCCATGTCGCTGCTGCGTCCCAGGAGGAGGGCCGGCATCCCTGGAAACCCGCTGATGACCGCCACCAGGGTGGCGGCCGTGTAGGGCAGGGACTGGACCAGGAGCATGATGACCCACAGGTAGCCGTCCGGTCCGCTCATGGTGGTGAAGCCGGCCACCGCGAAGGCTGCCAGCCACAGCGAGAACATGAAGAGGATTTCCTGGCGGCTGGCTGCCAGGGCGGCGGCCAGGGGCTGGGAATCGGCCATTTTGGGGGTCCGGAAAAAAGCCCGCTCGCGCTTGACCATTCCGGAAAGGATGGCCTGGCCGATGACGTTGGTCAGGGCCAGGCCGGCCAGGGCGGCGGCCAGGGTCTGTCTCAGGCCGGCCCCCACGCGGGTGCGGTACAGATGGGCCAGCTTGACCACCTTGAACCCGAAAAGGGCCATGGGCAGGGCGGCGAAGATCATGGACGGCGGATCCACCTTGGTGGGCCACCACACCATGGCGGTGGACCAGGCCAGGGCCGTCAGGCTGAAGATTAGGTTGAAGCCGTCGGCCATCCAGGGGAGCCAGCCGGCGATGAAGTGATACCGCTGCCCCGCGCTGAGGCGCCCCGGCCCCAACAGCTCCCCGCGGTGCCGGCGCAGGATCTGCATGGCGCCGAAGGCCCAGCGAAAGCGCTGCTTTTTGAAATCGCCCACCGTGTCCGGCATCAGTCCGCGGCCGTAGCTGCGCGGCACGTAGAAGGCCTCGTGGCCCCGGGCCAGGATGCGCAGCCCCAGCTCGGCGTCTTCGGTGATGCACCACTCGGCCCAGCCGCCCACCTCTTCCAGCGCCTGCCGTCGGACCAGGGTCATGGTGCCATGCTGAATGATGGCGTTGCGCTCGTTGCGGGTGATCATGCCGATGTAGAAAAAGCCCCGGTATTCGGCGTGCATCATGGCCTTGAAGGCGCTGTCGTCGGCGTCGCGGTAGTTCTGGGGGGCCTGGACGATGGCCGTGCGCGGGGACTCGAAGAGGGGCACCAGGTCCTTGAGCCAGCCGGCATCGACCTGATAATCGCTGTCGATGACCGCCACCACCAGCGCCTCGGGATCCGTGTGGCGCAGGGCGAAGTTGAGGGCCCCGGCCTTGAAGCCGGCCAGGGGGTCCACGTGAAAGAAGCGGAATCGCGGCCCCAGACGCTGGCAATGGTCCTCCACGGGCTGCCAGACGGCCGGGTCCCGGGTGTTGTTGTCCACCACGAGGACCTCGAAGTCCGGATAGTCCAGGGCCGCCAGGGCATCGAGTGTGGCGCAGAGCATGGCCGGCGGTTCGTTGTAGGCCGGCACGTGGATCGATACCCGGGGCAGGTGGCCGGGAACGGAGCGGATGGGCGGCATCCTCCGGCGGTACAGCGCCCAGTTGGCTTCGGCCCATTCGTGGGCTTCGGCCAGCATCACCAGGATGACCCCGATCAGACCGGTGAACAGGAGAAGGCCCACGGCCAGCATGTAGGGGGTCAGATACTGCCGGCTGTAGTCGTAGACCACCCACACCGCGGCGGTGCTGGCGGCAAAGGCGCTGATGGCCAGAAAGCTGCGGCCGCGTTTGCGCAGGGCCCGGCTGTCAAAGAGCAGCAGGGTCATGATGCACACCGAAACCATCACCGAGAGTCCGGCCAGCACCTGCCAGTGGGGGATGCGCACCAGGGGTGCATTAAAAGGGAATTTGGGCTGCCGGTTCACGTCGTAGACGCCCCAGTAGGCGCCCACGGCCCCTTCGCCAGCGGCTTTCCAGGGCTGGTCGAAGGCTTCCATGACGTAGTAGATGAACTGGCGCTGCTCGGCTTCGTGCAAAAAGCGCCGCAAAAACAGCGCCTCGTTGGCGGCCGAGGCGTCGGCGGCCTTGCGGGTGCGGCCGTTGCTGGGCCAGCCCACTTCGGCGATGACGATGGGCTTGTTGGGAAAGGTGCGCTCCAGCAGTTCCATCTTGTCCAGGCAGTAGGCCACCGCGTCCTGGATGTCGATGCCTTCCCAGAAGGGGAGCAGGTGGACGGCCAGGTAATCCACGTGGTCCACCATCTCCGGATGCTTGAGCCAGACATGCCACGGCTCGGCGGTGCTCACCGGCTGCCACACCGAGGCGCGCATTTCGTCCAGATAGGCATAGAGTTTTTCCCGCGGAAACTCGCCGCGCAGGATCACCTCGTTGCCGATCATCAGGCGCACCACATTGTGGTGGGTCTGGGCCAGGGTCTTGGCCAGGGCCAGCTCCTCGAGGTCCCGTTCCAGGGTGTCGCCGATCCAGACCCCCAGCGCCACGTTGATCTGGTGGCGGGCGGCCAGGGTCGGCACCCGCTGCAGGGTCCCGTCCACCGTGTAGGTGCGCACCGCGTGGGTCTTGCCGGCCAGCAGGGCCAGATCCTCGTCGATCTGCGCTTCGGTGGGAAAGACTCCCCGGGTCATGCCGTCCTGATCGGCTCTGAAAGGCGAAAAGGAAAAGCCCTGGATGCGCTGGGGCCAGGGCGGTCCGCTCACCGGACGGTTGAAAAAGGCCCAGAGGCTGAAGGTGACCACCGCGAAGGCGATGGCAATGAGCAGGTCGGCAAAGATGGTGGCGTGTTTTTTCATGGCCCCAAAAAGATCGGCGCCCCGCCGGCCAGGTAAACGCAATGGCCGGCAACACGCCGTGGTCGGATATCCGGATTCCGGTTTGGCAGGCGGGGTTCCGATTCGAACTCCCGTCCGCGGGTCTGTTTTATGTCGAACGCCTTTTACGTGCTTGAAACAATGGGTTTGTCCGTGTGCCGCGATTTTAAAATCGTTTTTTTTACCCGAGACGCGGCTTGAAGTAAAGCAAAACCTTTGCCACAATCGTCAATCGGGGACCTTGCCCCGGCGCAGGCGGCATCTGCCGGGTCGCTGTTCCGGGAGTTTTCGGAAACAAGAGGAGCGCCAGCGGGGTGCCCCGCTGCAGGAGGTGGCCGATGGTTTCAAACGCGCTTGACCCGATTCTGGGCGATCTGCTGGAGATCACCCTGGACGAGAATCGGCTGAATTTCGAGGCGGCCAGGCAGACGGCCAGGGAAAGAGTCCGGAAGATGGCGCCCGACGCCATGCTCCTGTCCTGGCACGACCGGCGCACCGGTGCTTTTGGCCCCCCGGTGCGCTGCGGAGCCGACACCCGTGCGCCGTGGGTGGTCTGGGCGGCCAGCCGGGGCGCCGATCTGACGGTGCGCGTCAACCAGGGCGTCTTCGTCTTCTATTTTCTGCTGCGCCCTCGCGCCTGAGGGGAAAGGGGAGGTCATGGGGGTACTGGGATCGGTGTTCGAGTTCGACCAGGCGGCCGACGCGATCGGCCGCCAACTGCCGGCCGGTTTGCGGGTGGGGATTCTTGGAGGCCGGGTGCTGGATCAGTTTGGAATGGAACTGTGCCGGGCTCTGGGACAAGAACTGGCTGCCCTGAGGGACACGGTGGTGATCACCGGAGGGGTGGCCGGGGCCGGCGAGACGGTGGCGGCAGTCTACGTGGAGGCCTGCCAAAAGGTCTCGTCCAGCGGCCATCTCTTCCATCTGCTGCCCGAGGGGTCCAGGCCGGCCGGGAGCGGCACCACCCTCTTCGCCGGCGGCACCATGGCCGAGCGGCGACAGGTTCTGGGGCGTCTGGCGCCGGTTTACGTGGCCGTGGGCGGCGGCATCGGCACGCTGGACGAGATCCAGATCGCCCGGACCAACGGCGCCGCGGTGCTGGCCGTGGCCGCTTCGGGCGGGGCCGCCGCCAAGGCCTGGTCCGCTCCTGCCCGGCCCCCCGCGCTGTCCGAGGAGCAGTGGGGGCAACTGGCCGATTCTTCCCTGGGACCCTCCCGGATGGCGGCCGCGGTGGCCCGGATCCTGGGCATTTTGGCGCGCGCGGCAGAATCGGCGCCTTGAGGCCGCTATTTGGGGCGGGCGTCGAACTGCCGTCTCTCGGCGGACAGTTCGGCCAGCAGGGTTTCCAGGGGCCAGCTTTCGGAGGTGGGGGTCAAAGCGGCCCACAGGGCGTTGCGCATTCCGGTGCGCCGGCAGATGTCCATCAGCCGGTGCAGTTCGTTTTCCGTGATTCCGGCCATGATGAGGGCCCGGGGCAGGGCCGAGCCGACCCCTTCGCCGCTGTCCGCGGGCCGCTCGAAGAGTTCGGCGAGGGGCGCCGTGCGGTCCCGGGCTGAGACCCAGACCAGGGGCAGGTCGCCGAGTCCGGCCATTTCGAGCACCGTTTTGAACCTGGGCTGGGCGTCGCGGCCGAATCCGCACAGGACCATCTTGCGCGGGCCGTACAGGGGGGTGTCCGAACGCGAAACTTTTTCGAAGCGCGCTTCGGCCATCGCTTCCTCCTCTAAGGTGTTGGGGTGGGCAGCCCCGCCGCCGGCCAGCAGGGGTGACCGGTCTGATCGCATCGGTGGCCGCAGTCTGAAAATTGACGGAAGTTTTTCAGAAAAATTTAACGCCTTCACCGCCCCGAGCGCCATCGATGCAAGGCGCCCTTGGGCCCGGCACCTCCGGGCGGATCCCGCCGAAAGCCCAGACAGCCGGTCATTTCGGCGTGCTTGCGGCTGCCCGGGTACTGGCGGCAGATGTCCGGCCGCAGATTGCGGATCGTGCAGGTCCAGACCTCGTCGCGCCGGGGCTCCAGCCACGGGCAGGTCTGGCTGTAAAGGCCGCTGGACGGATCGATCCAGAAGCGGCAGGCGATGAGCCGCCCTTCCTGGTAGACCGGTACCATGCGGGCGAGAATGTCGCGGCGGCACGTCTCCTCAATCCGGATGTAGTCGGCCGCCGTGCCATGGTCGCGGTAGACCAGGTCCCGGCAGCAGTGACCACAGCGGCGGCAGGTGAAATCCGCCATGCCGGTGTCGATCCAGAGGCCCGGCTTTCCCTTGAAAGACCCGGCGACAACCTGCTGGCGAAACACCTGCCGGCAGATGACGCACAGCGTTTCCAGGGGCGGCGGACGGGCCGTCAGGCGTTCGAGGATGCGATCGCCCAGCGCTTTTCCCGTCACCCGCTCCAGGGGGCCCGCGCCCTGGGTGCGCAGCCAGAATTCATCCGCGCCGGCGCCGGTGCTGACGAGCGCCCGGGGGCCCCATACCCGGGGCACCAGGCCGCGCAACAGGTGGGTCTGGGGCGCGTACTGCTCAAAATCGATGCGCATGGCCTCCAGGGCTTCGGACGGGGTCAGAAAGAGACGGGGTTCCGGATCCACGCGCTCCTCCCGTGAAATTTTCAGTCCGGCCGGCGGATTTCCACCCTGTCCCGCAGATGGCGCTTGAGCGCCGCGATGGATACCTCGCGCCGGTGAAAGATTCCGGCGGCCAGGGCCGCTTCGACCGGCGTGCCGGCAAACAGTTCCTCGAAATGGGCCGGGCTGCCGGCTCCCGAGGAGGCGATCACCGGGATGGTCACGGCCGCCTTGACGGCCTCGATCAGCTCCAGATCGAAGCCGTTCCGGGTTCCGTCCCGGTCGATGCTGTTGAGCAGGATCTCCCCGGTTCCCAGCTCCTGGCAGACCCGGGCCAGGGTCACGGCGTCCAGCGGTCTTGCCTCGCGTCCGCCGCGCACGGTGCACTGAAACCAGCAGAAGCGCTCGCCGGCCGGCCCGGGCAGGCGGGTGTCGACGACCGGGTGCGGCGTGTCGCGGGGTGACGCGACGTAGACCCGCTGCGGGTCCACCGAGACCACCACCGCCTGGTTGCCGTAGACCCGGGCGATGGTCTCGATGGCGCTGCGGCCGCTGGCGTTGCCGGACTTGAGCAAAGCCTCCACGGTGGAAACGGCCTCCGAGCCGATGGAAACCTTGTCCGCTCCGGAACGAAAGTATTCGCCGGCCACTTCCAGGGCCGAATAGCGGCGGCCCGTGCGGTCGGTGAAATCCCGGATTCCGCCCCCGATGGTCAGGGGGACAAAGACGTTGCGCGAGGTCTGGCGCAGGACCTCCAGCATCGGCATGTCCTGGAGGGGAAAATCCCGGAATCCGGTGATGTTCAAAAAGGCGATTTCGTCGGCCCCTTCTTCGTAGTAGCGCCGGGCCAGGGCCACCGGCTGGCCCAGGTTGCGCACCGCGCCGTTTTCGCGCACGTCGTAGCGGTCGCCCTTGGTGACCACCAGATCGCCCCGGTCGTCGGCGCGCACGTCCAGGGCGGCGATGATGCGCTTGGCCAGGCGCGTCCGCTCCGAAGTCCGCGCCGGCCGCGCCGGAGCCTGGTGGGAAGCCAGAAAGTTGGCCAGAATGCGGGCCCCGGCCGCGCCGCTCTTTTCCGGATGAAACTGGGTGCCGCAGATGTTGCCGCGCTCCACGGCGCTGACGAAAGGGTAGCCGTAGTCGGTAAGCGTCAGGGCCGGTTCGGGATCGCATTCGATGTGGTAGGAGTGGACGAAGTAGAACTTTTCGTCTCCTTGCAGGCCGGCCAGGAGGCGGGAGGGCCGCAGGGCGCGAATTCCGTTCCAGCCCATGTGCGGCACGGCCAGATCGACGGTGAAACGGCAGACGCGGCCCGGCAGCACGCCCAGGCCCGGGATTCCGGGGGCTTCGGCGCTGCCCTCGAAGAGGGCCTGCATCCCCAGGCAGATCCCCAGAAAGGGGCGGTTGGATTCCAGGTAGGCTTTCAAGGGGGCCACCAGATCGCGCCGGTGGAGGATTTCCATCATGCTGCCGAAGGCGCCGACTCCGGGAAAGACCAGTTTTTCGGCTTCCAGCAGGTCGTCGCCGGTGCGCACGAGGCGAACCCGGCTGCCCAGTTTTTCGATGGCGTTGATGACGCTGCGCACGTTGCCGGCGCCGTAGTCGAGCAGGGTGATCATGGGTTTCCTTCCAGATCGATTTGCGGAGTTTGCCCCCTTTTCACTTGGATTGGCCTGTGAGCCGGGCCAGATCCGCCAGTCGCGGATCGATGCGCTCTGCGGCGCAGGCACAGGTTTCCAGGTTGAGATTGGCGCCGCAGCGGGGGCAAAGGCCGCGGCAGTCCGGACGGCAAAGGGCGCGGTAGGGCAGGGCGGCCAGGATCTCTTCGCGCACCGCCTCGGCGGTGTCGATGGTGCGGCCTTCGAAGAAGATCAGCCCCACGTCGTCGGTGCTCAGCTCCAGGTCTCCGGCGGTGGGCTGGCGCCTTTCCGCCGGGCGCGGGGCATAGGCGCAGAAGAGGTCGCAGTGCAGATCCCGCTCGAATTCGGCCAGACAGCGGGCGCAGGTCAACACAAGGCCGACCTCGAGTTCGCCGCGCACTTCAATGGTGTCGGAAAGCGGAAAAAGCGTCAGCCGAGCCGCGACGGGGCCCCTGAACCTGGCCTCGCCGCTCTTTTCCACGGCGCTCAACCCCTCGTCCTGGGATGGGTCGAGGGCGAATTCGACCTGCATCCCGTTTTCCCTGATGGCATCCACGTGAACACGCATAGGCAACTCTCCCGGGAGACCCGTTGCAGCCGGCGATAAACTTCCAACGGGTCTGGATGTTATCCGGATTCGGCCCGGGCCGCAAGCGCCGGCCGCGGGGCTTGGTCACCAAAGCCTCCATAAATCACTTGACAAGGTGCCGGGCCAATGGGAAAATTTTTTGACGCATACCATAATGAAAAGCCGTACCATTCGGCATCCCCGCACTCACCGCGGGGCCTTCCTTACCAGAATACAGACGGTTGAACAGCTATGACGGCATCATCGCGATGATGCGGTCGGCGGGTGAGGGGCATGATGGGGTCGGGCCGCGGTTGCGCATGGGGATACAAGGCGTCGAGGCCCGGCGCGGACAGCCCACCGACGGGATAGGACGGAATCTTCAGGGTTCCGTTTTTTGTGCGCCCCCTGTCCGCCGTCCATCAGAGCGATCCAGATCAGGGAGGTGTTGATCATGACCAGACGGGCCGTGCCGATCCTGCTCCTGGCACTGATCCTGTTGTTCCCCGGATCTTTGCGGGCCAACCCGAGCGCCCCTCAGGTGGCCAGCGGCGCCGCCGCCTTTGCCCATCCCGATCCCCAGACCCTCCAGGTGACCCACAGCGCCAATGCCATCATCAACTGGGGACAGTTCTCCATCCAGGCCGATGAGATCACCCGTTTCGTCCAGCCCTCGGCGGACAGCGCGGTGCTCAACCGGGTGGTGGGCGCCGACCCCTCGGCCATCATGGGTCAGCTCCAGTCCAACGGGCATGTCTTTCTGATCAACCCCCACGGGATGGTTTTCGGACCCGAGGCGGTCATCGACACGGCCGGATTCACCGCGTCGACCCTCAACATCACCGATGAGCATTTCCTTCAGGGCCGGCTCGAATTCACCGGGGGCGAGGGCGCCGGCAGCATCGTCAACCAGGGGTTCGTCAGCGCCGGCAAGAACGGCGACATCCTGCTCATCGCCCCCAACATCGTCAACAGCGGCGTCCTGCACACCCAAGGGGGCAACCTCCTGCTGGCCGCCGGCAGATCTATCACGGTCACCAGCATGGACGTCAAGGGGCTGCATTTCGAAGTCCAGGCCCCGGATGACCAGGTGGTCAATCTGGGCAAAATCCTTGCCGAGAAGGGGGCCGCGGGGATTTTCGCCGGCACCCTGCGCAACGATGGACAGATTCGGGCCGATGCAGCCCGCATCGACCAGACCGGCGCCGTGGTGCTGCACGCCGCGGGGGACGTCGTCCTGGGCCAGGAAAGCCGGATCAGCGCCGACGGTCCTTCCGGCGGCGGGATTTGGATCCAGAGCGATCAGGGCGACACCTTCAACGCCGGTCGGATTTCAGCCGCGGGCAGCGAGGCCGGCGGGGGGCGGATCGCCCTGCTGGGTGGACGGGTGGCCCTGATCGATGACGCCCGGGTGGACGCCTCCGGGGCCGCCGGCGGTGGGACCGTTTTGATCGGCGGCGATTTTCAGGGGAATAACGCCGAGGTGCCCAACGCCCGGCGCACCTACGTCGGCCCGGAGGTTGCCATCGCGGCCGACGCTACCCAGACCGGAGACGGAGGCCGGGTCATCGTCTGGTCCGACGAGAAGACCGGCTTTTACGGCGGTCTCAGCGCCCGGGGCGGACCGGAAGGCGGCGATGGCGGGTTCGCCGAGGTCTCCGGCAAGCTGGGGCTGGAAGCCAGGGGACAGCGGGTCGACCTCGCGGCGCCCCGGGGCAGGGCGGGGACCGTGCTTTACGATCCGGCACGCATTGTCATCGTTGGCAACAACGGGGGCGAAGCCGATGGATCCGACTCGCCGGACGGGGATGTCGGTCGGATCGTGGGCGATAGTGGACTGGTCCCCGGCAAATTGGGAGAAGTGCTCTATTCACATATCGGCACCGGCGCGGTGCCGTTCATCGTCTACGAAAGCGAGCTGGAAGGCACTGCCGATGAGGCCGACATCATTCTCCAGGCGTACGACAGCATTACCCTGTCCGGCACCTTCGGCGGCAACGAACTGACCATCGACCCGACGGACGGCTATGGCGGCTCGGGTGGATACAGTCTCACCCTTCAGACCCGCAACAACCCGGGGGATGGTAACGGCGGCATCGACCTGACCGGCTCCACCTCCGGGGCTGGCCTCAACATTTACAACCAGGGAACTGGCAATCTGACCATCATTACAGGGGGGGATGCGGACATCAAGCTTTGCCGTCTTGCGGCGGCAAACGGAAATATCTCGGTGGATGCCGGTGGAGACCTGATTTTAGGTGACTTTTCGAGCAACATCTTCGCAGGTTCCGATGCGAGCCGAATTCTGCTGAGATCGCAACACGGCAGTGTGTTGGGGAATCCTCATACAGACGGTGGCGAAGGCGGGTCCGACGTCAGAACATCCGGCCTGTTGCAGATAGATGCCGCCACAGGGATCGTCAAGAGCGGCGGCGGAGCGTTTCAGATCCACGGATCATCCGTACTCTTCCGAAATGCCAGCGGTGATGTGCATCTGTCCGGCAATTCCGAAATGACCGTGGCGGGCTTCAATACCGGCGGGAACGTCTATCTGGACTCCAGCGCTCTAGAAGACCCCCTGAGGGTTGGCATTGTTGAGGGCTACGACGGAACGAACTATGCGGGAATCATCGCCGGGGGCGAGATTTCCCTGCGCGCCGACGAGATCCGCATCGATCAGACCGTCAATGCCGGCACCAGCCGGGTCTGGATCGGCCCGATGGCCAGCGGGGTGGAAACTCCCTGGATGAGTCTGGGCGGATCCGAGACGCTCAATATCACCCCCCTGGAATTGTCCCGCATCACCGCCGGCAGTGTCACCCTCGGGACAACCCCCTTCGGCAACACGACACCCCACCTGGAGATCGGCGACATCGATCCCATCGATACCCACCTGTCCCTGGACCTGTGGGGCCAGCAGGTGGTCATCATGGACTGGGGGGTCGAATCCAGCCAGAGCATCCGCATCGTCGCCGACGAGATGGATATCGGTTTTCCGGTGACCAGCACCCTGCCCGGCGGTTCGGTGGTCCTGCGGCCCTTGACCAGCAGCCTCGATACCTATCTGGAAAACGACGCCACCGATCGCGGTCTGAGCCTGCTGCCGGAGGAAATCCAGCGTATCAACGCCGACAGCCTGGAGATCGGCGACAATCTCGTGACGGGCGATGTCATCGTCGAATCCGGCCTGACCTCGCCCTTTTTGTCCGCGGATCAACTCGTGGTCTTCGGCGACCGGATTTTCGTGGCCACCCTG
>CALJLV010000131.1 GCA_937982505.1 uncultured Desulfobacteraceae bacterium
GCGACCACCCAGATCTACACTCTTTCCCTACACGACGCTCTTCCGATCTCCTCGAATCGGGGCAGTTATTCGAATATCGGGTTCCAAATTGTCAAAGAGCACGGCTATTTGCAAGCCATTTTCCGCAGACCCCCGTCAAAAAAGGTGCCTGGGAGATTTTTGGGGGTTCCGGGAAAGGCGTGATCTCATGGCAACCGGCTGTCATCATTCTGGATTCCTTCTTCCGCAGACCGTTCGGCCCTATCTGGGCGTGCTGGCCGCAAGGCTTTTTAAGGCATGATCTTACCGATTTTTCAAGCAAAAAAGACAGAACAGGCCTGCGTTGACGTGGCCCCCGGGGGGCTCCCCCTCAGACCACCTCGTAGGCCAGCTTGAAAAGGGTATCGTCATAGCCGATCCATTCCACCTTGTGCAGGCACCCCTTGCACAGAAAGTAGAAACGCACCGAGTCTTCCTGCTGGTCGATGAGGTCGTCGATGCGGTGCTTCATCTGCAGAAACTGCTTTTCCGTGAGCTGGCGGCATTCGAACACCGATTTTTGCACCCGGCGGCCATAGCCCAGCAATACCTTGACCACCCGGTACCGGATGCGGTCGTCCACGATGTCGAAACACACCAGATAAAACACCGTTCAGCTCTCCCACGAAAAAGGCGCGTAGGCCTGGGCCGGGTCTTCCAGGTAGGCGGCAAACCGGCCCACCTGGTTCAAAATCAATCCCCTGTAGGTGACCTTGCGCCCCTGAACCGGATCCTGGATGCGCCGGTTCATCATCTCCTCGTAGGCGGCGATGAAGGTCCGGGCAATGGCCGGCTTCATCTCCACCGGCCGATGGGCGCGAAGATCGGCCTCGTCGACGAAGGTTTCCGGCGGCGGGGGGCGATAGACGAAATCCTCCGGTCGGATCATGCCCCGGTTGATCAGGCTCAGAACCAGCCGGTCGCCCAGATGGGCGCGGTACTCTTCCACCAGATCGCAGGCCAGGGAAGGCCGGCCATAGGCCACCTCGTGCAGGGCGCCCAGGTACGGATCGAGGCCCACGGCCTTGATGGCCGAAAGCACCTCGTTGGTCAGCAGGGTGTAAACGAAAGACAGCAGGGCGTTGACCGGATCGCGCGGCGGCCTGCGGTTGCGGCCGTTGAAGGAAAAGGCGTCGCTGCGCAGCAGGCGCCCGAAGGCGTTGAAATAGGCCTGGGTGGCGGCCCCTTCCAGCCCCCGCAACCGTTCCATGGCGCCACCCCGGGCCACCTCCCGGGACAGGGCCAGAATCCGCGCGGCGTTGGCCGCGATGGAGACTTCACCGTACTGGCGGGCCCGCTGGGTGAGCAGATGCATGAGGTTGCGCACCTTTCCCAGCACGATGATGGCCGCCGTGCGGACGGCGAAATCGGCCTCGCTCAACCGCAGGTACTGGGCCCGGCGCCGCTCCACGTGGCGGTGCTCGTCCAGTCCCAGGCGGGCCCGGAACCGGCCGGTGGGCGTGACGAAAACGGTTTCGACGCGCCGGCGGATGAGAAAGTCGAGCACCCCGCCGGTCAACGACACATACCCCACCAGCATCAGCCGCTTGAGCCCCTCGGCGGGGATGGTGTCGAGGGTCTGGCCGTCCTTGACCACCTTGAGGCTGGCGCCGTCCTTGCGCAGATAACTGCCGGGGGTGAGCACATAGACCGCATCCATCAGCGCATGAACCTCCTGACCTGTTCGATGGAAGTCTGCAGGGCCTCCAGGGCCGAGGCCAGGTTCTCCATTTTTTCCGGCCGGCCCCGCCCTTCCAGGCGATCCTCGTACTCGGGCAGGTGGCGCAAAGGGTGGGCATAGTCCGCATCCTCGCCGAAGCGGCAAAAATCGCCCTGGTAGCCCAGCAGTTGATGGATCCGGCGGCAGCCCAGGGGAGTGCCTCGGACCCGGCTGAGCCGATAGTCCACCTCGTGGGGGTTGTACTCGGGGCCGGCTTCCAGCAGGTGGTGCAGCAGCCTCTTGGCCCGTGGCAAGAACCCGATGGTCTGATAGAGGATCTTTTCCTCGCGCAGGGCCAGGGCTCCGGTGCGTTCCCGGCAGGCGCTCATCAGATGCCCCAGGGGCGGACAGCACTGGTGCAGCCGGAACAGCTCGGGAAAGGTCTCGGCCCACTGGGCAAAGCGCGGATGAACCACCAGCCGGGCGGGAGCGGTTTCCGGCAACGTGTCCAGGGCCGAGGAGGCGACCGCCGTGACCCGGGACAGAAAGCGCAACTGGGCCTCCACCGAACGGTCGGCGCATTCCGGGAAAAACGAACGCTTGCCCGTGAGCCGATGCACCCCCAGGGGCAGCTTCACCAGGTTGCCGAACCCCTTGGCGGTGAGCCGGTCCTGCTTGGGGAAAATCTCCAGGGAAAAGGCGGACAGATCCCCGGCCAGATGATCCACCAGGCGGCCCAGGACCCGGCGCACGGCCTGGGCCGAAACCGGATCCTGAAAAAAATACCACAGGTGAAACCCTTTTCCCCCGCTGGTCTCCACCAGGGGCGCGAGCCCGGCCTCGCGACTCAGCTCGCGCAGCCGCCTGACCAGATAGGCGGCCTCGCGCTGGACCCGGCGCCGCTCTTCAGCGGGCAGGGGGCGATGGCGGAAGTCGGCTTTCAAATCCGCGTCGATGACCGCGCAGGTGACCGTGGCATCGGCGCGCATCAGGTAGATCCCGTAGGTCTTGCGCCCGGCCAGATGCTCCTCCACGTCCTCATGGGCCATCGGCCGGCGCACCGGCGCATATCCCTGGCGCATCTCGCCGCGGTCGGCCCACTGGCGGGCGAAGCAGTCCTCGCGGCCGGCAAACAGCTCCAGGTAACGCCGGACGGCCGCCTCGCGACCGCGCAGGGCGGCAAAGGGTCCGGCCAGGGAGGCTTCCTCGCCGGAATCGGCGGGGGGCTTTGCGGCAGTGGCCCGGATCATCCATTGCCGGTAGGCGTCTTCGCCCAGAACGGTGCGCCCGGCGGCCGCCGCGCGGGCCAGGGCCTGGCGCCGATCGAGAACGGCCAGGAGTTCCAGCCGGTCCTGCCAGGCTTCGCGCAGAGCGGGATCCTGGGCGTTGGCCGCTTCGAGCACCGCCAGGGCCGTTTCCAGCTCGCCGGCGGCCTGGGCCAGCCGGGCCCAGCGCAGCTTGCCGTGGCTGTCGAGACCCTGCCACAGGGCGCCGCGCCCCAGGGTGGCGCGCACGTCCTCGGGGATCTCGGCCTGGAGCACCGCCGCCTCCAGGCGCGCCAGGATCAGGGTCAGATCCGGAGCGGCGGTGGCCCGCGGCGCGGGGTACGCATTCTGGACGGCGGGTTCGGTCATGTGCGGCTCCTTCCTCCCGTCATTCCGGTCCGGGGTGACGGCAGTCTTGGATCGACGGCAACGCATCTATCTCCTCCGGCCGCCGACGGCCTCCAGCAAACGATCGAGACGCGGGAAACGCGGATCGAGATCTTCCAGCTCCCTGGCCAGTCGCGCCGCATCATCGATGCGCCCGAGCCGCAAATGGGCTGCCGCGGCCCAAAAGATCCCTTCGTTGCAGTCGTTGGTCCACTTTTCCCGGTAAAAACGCCGGGCCGCCTCGGCATGGGCCGCGCACTGGTCGAAACGGCCCAGCAGATAGGTGATCCGGGCCATGCGCAGCAGTCCCTTGTGGCGCGAAAAGCCGTCCCGGCTCACACAGCCCGCCAGAACGCCCAGGGCCTGCTCGTACTGGCCGGCGGCACAGCATACATCGGCCTCGGTCCAGCGCACGTAGGGGCGGCGCCGGGCCTCGGGCACCCGGCCCAGCGCCTCGCGGGCCTTGTCCACCGCCCCCAGGGCCAGATAGACCCGGGCCAGCAGCTCGAAAACGAAATCCAGGGGGCCGTCGTGGCGGCACCTGGCGGCAAACAGCAGGGCATCGCGCGCTTCGGCGTAACTGTTCAGATGGTACTGGACCTTGCCCAGGGCGAAATACTTAAAGGCCAGGGCGATGTGGTTGCTGGTATCGTCCTCGGACAGGCAACGCTGCAAATGCCCGAGAGCCGCATCGGGCCGCCCCACGGCCACCAGGGCCCCGGCGAGCTGGTAGAGGGCCTTGATGTAGTTCTTGCGCTCCTGGTGGCGGCGTTCCCGGTCCTCGGCCGTGAGCCGTTCCCAGTTTTCCACGGCCTGGCGAAACAGGGGGATCGACTTTTGATCCTTGCCTTCGATCTCGCGATAAAGCCTGCCCTGGCGGTAGTAATTGGTCACCGTGTCCGGTCGCAGGGCTTGGGCCGCGGTGAAATGCCGATGCGCCAGGGTGATGCGCTCGGCCCGGGCCTTGCCCGAGAGCAGAATCTGGCGGTTCTTGGCCGCCCAGAGGCTGTCGTAGGCCGTGTAGGCCAGACTGGCATGCAGGAAAAAGTTGTCCGGCTCGCGCCTGAGGCAGGCCGACAGCTCGGCGATGGCATCGTCGTGGCGGCCCAGGTGCCCCAGGGCGAAGGCGATCTTTTCGCGCACCCGCAGGTCATGGCCGTGGTCGGCCAGTTCGGGCAGCTTTTCCTCCACCGGGTGGAACAGCTCCACGGCATCGGCCCAGCGGTTGGCGCGGATCAGTTCGTTCAGTTCGGCCAGGGCGCGCTGTTCGGTGCGCTCGGCCGCCTCGCGCCGCACCGGGACCAGGTCCTCCGGGGCGAGCAATTCATCACCGGCCGGCGCCGCCGGTGCCGGCGGGGACTGGGGCTGGGGCGAGGAGACGCGGACACGGGGAAAGTTGTTCAGGGCGAGCTGCGCGGTCATGGGCCACCTCCTTGGCGGATGTTTTGGGCTTACATCCGGTTAGACGGCGGTGAAGGCGGGGTTTCCAAAACTGATGGTCCAAAAAGCGGTTCGGGCGATGAAACGCAAAACGACCAGCGTGGTTGACCATGATCCGGGCGGCCGCCCAAGCGACCCGGATCATGGCCTTCACGCCTCCCGTTGGGAGGTCGCCTGCCTGTTCCTCAACGGTTCGTTACGACATACGGCTTAAAAATCGACCGCAGCGATGGACCATCACCGAACCCTGACCATCTGGCTTCGCAAATGGGCCGGGAAATCTTCCAAGGCGATGATGCGTACTTCTTCACTGCCCGAAGACACCAGAGGGCTCATCTGCACATGCAAATCCTTGAGGGTCCACATGGCTCCGGTGGCCGGATCGACGATCAGATAACCGATCAACCCCCCGAAAACCAGATTTCCAAGGATGTACCACCCATCGACATCCCGTTTGATCTGGGCCGAATGAGGGGTATAGCCGTCCGCCTTGAAGGTGACGGTATACGTTTCACCTATTTGTTTTAGGAACTGGCAGGCTATCGAACGTAAAGATCGATGGGAAAACGCCTGGATTAATCTGGAGTAGATTCGCAAGCGCCTAAATCTTCACGGGGAAATGTTGACAAATAGAGAAACCATTTCCGAGCCGTGGAGCGAGGCCGCGGCGCACGGTTGTCCGCTCTATCGGATGGAGCCGACTTTTTCCGGCGGGCGCACCTCGGGGCCTGGGCTGGGATGGGGATTATTGAGACAAGGATAAAAGGAAAATTTATTGAATCCAGTTGTGCCATGACCCGCCTCCTATTCAGATGTTCGAGGTTACATCTGCATAGACGGCGGCAAAGGTAGGATTTCCAAAAAAATTTTAGCGTGAAATAAACCGGATGAATACTTCGACTTTGTGTTGAAGATGATGTTTAATTTTTGCGAATTCGATTTCATCAATAGGGAGCAAAGGGTTCAATCACCATCCACCATCCCAATCGCGACCAAATCACGGATGACATTGCGCAGGGCGTTCAGGAAAAAATCTCCTTTTTCAGGGATGTCTTCATGCATCCGGGGCTTGGCTGTCCATGCGTGATCGAAGCCATTTCGATAATCTGTGAGGTCCTTTGCAAAAGTGCGCAGTGCTTCAACCAACCCGTATCGTTGCAGCTCGTTGTAGTAAGGCAAGAGTTTCTCCTTGAACTTTTGAGTGCCTTCTTCGAATTTCCATTTTTCTTCTGGGAACTGGATCATTCTGGTAAAGACTTCCGCCTTTCCCCGCTGTTTCCGCCCTTCGGACGTCGTAGTGCATGCCTTATCGATGGGAACAAGACCGATGGAACCAACCAGCTCCCGCATGACCGTGAAAGCCTGCATGTAGAGGCGGTGCTCAAGCAGTAGCTCGACAAATGCCAGTTGCGATCTGAAATAGGCGTTGTCGTAGCATCCGCTGAGAGGAGCGTCTGCCACCAGCGGTTTGAATTTTTCAAGCACCAAGTTGAGCAACAGTCTGCCGGCACCTGAAGCCCCAATCAGCTTGTCTTCGGTGCGCTTTACGGCGGTATCCGCCTTGGCCGAAAAACCGTGGGCATCGACGTTGCGAATGGCATCCGTGACCGCCTCGAATGATTCGATCAGAGCGGGGTCCGCCAACTCCGAGACCGGGGAATCAGCTTTAGATTTGGCCACCGATGCCAGCTTGCGGGCGTCGGCATCCTCGGTGAGCCGTGAAACGGCATCGGCCCATTCGTTGACGATGAAAAAATCCTTCATGTCGATGATGGGGGCGACGTTGTCCTTGTCCCGCATTTCGAAAGCCCCGTAATAGACGGCCTTCAAATGCACTGCTTTGGCGCGCTGCAAGAAGTTGATGGCGTTGGAAAAAACGATGGGCATGGCTCTGTAGCCATGGGTCAGATCCACGGTCAGCTCTGCACCGGGGTCGATGAGATCGAGGATCTGCTCGAACCAGCGCCACTGACCGGCAGCCGACATGTCTTCGGCGATGGTGCATACCGTGGTATCGTCGGCTCCCCAACCTTTCAACTCCCTTTCCAGGTCGCTAAAGTGGGTTATTTTAGATTTTTCGGTCGCCACGATGACCAACCTGTCGAAATCCGAAGCATTCAGGATCTCTATTTCGGCGGTCTGCACGAAACGGGTTTTTCCGGAGACCTTCTCGCCCAACCGATATTGCGCCGGTTTGTAATCGTATTTGCCGGTTTCCTTGTCAAACATGCCAAGGCCCAAAAAACTCATATAAATCTTTGCGCTCATTTGAACCTCCCCAATCGCTCCTGCTTCGATCATTGCATAAGCTGCGCCCATACCGCCGAAATCGCCGATGTTGAAACGTGGGGACCAGTTACACCGCCCCATTAGCCGTGATGGCTTCTTTGCCAAGTGCTCGATTGGAGCAATCATCCCGGTGCCCGGCCGGACTCGGTCTCAAGGCATTAATCGGGTTTCATCTGGTTTTTCAGTTCAAACCCGGCCCATTCCACCGTGCATGCCACTACTTTAATGGAAGCAAACCTGTTCCAGACGGACAAGGTCATCCGCGGCGGCAATTCCGGCAACTCTCAAGTCGCTTTTGGCATGTTCGATCCAATCGCCAGGGGTATCGATTGCTCTGCCTTTAGGCTTCATAGACGATTCTCCCGTTGCGCTTCGCCTCGCGATAAATCAATCCGGGATGGTCACAGTGCTGCAACCATACGGATTCGGGCACAACGATGATATCCATGGGCATCGAAATGCCTCGCAACGCCCTTCGGATGCGGACACTTTCCTTTCTTGGATTTCCGATATCATCACCGGAGATGATCAGAAAATCCACATCACTGTTGGCATGCAACTCGTCGCGCACGTAGGATCCAAAAAGGATGATCTTTTTGGGCCTGCCAACCTCGATGATTCTCTCGATGGCCATTTGCACTTTTTCCGGGTTGATCTCCCAGACGGGAGCCGTGGCCACTGCCTTCATGCTAAACCCCCCTTGCTCAGCAGATCCAAAGTATTCCCCCGCATGATGGCATGTCTAACAGGGCTGTCAACGATTAAGCCTCATAACACCCGAAACGCCGGCACCAAGCCTGATGCCTTCGTAGAAAGTCCCGAATTGTCATCCCGAGCGCAGCGAGGGATCTCTTTGTCAAACGAAATGTATCATAATAGCGGATGCTTGAGATTCCTCGTCGCAAGCTCCTCGGAATGACAATGGTTGTTTTCGGCTTTTTTACGACCAAATCAAGCCTGGCTTGAAGTAATGGCCATCATAATCCAGGTGGCACCGAAGTCGCCTTGGACAGGGTCCGGTTTCAGCGTTTATTCGTCCACTGGTTGGTCCCCGTACCTTAAATACGCTTCTTTCACCTGGAGCACCTCGCTGAGGCGGGCCGCCATGGCATCGGAATAGCGGCGACGGCCTCTCTCGTAATCGCTGACCATGTTCTGACGAATACCAAGTTTGGCGGCCAGCTGCCTCTGGGTCAAGCCGGCTTTCAATCGCGCGCCTGCCAGCAGGTGGCCGATGCGGTTCTTTTCCATCTCCGCATAATAGGCGGTATTCTCGATGGGTATGAGTTCATCGTCAGCGTCTTCCGAAAGCACGACGACCTCATACTTCTTTTCGATCCAGGCCAGCAACTCCTCGACCCCTTCGCCATCCAGGGAGAGCTTAATAGGGGGCTTTTTCACGAGAGCCAACATAATACACCTCAATGACAATTTCGTTGCGCCGGCAGGTCCAGCAGGCCACGTAGCGATAGGTCAAATGGCAGTGGTAACAATCCTTGCCAAGGGAAGAAAAGTTCCGCCAACTTTTCTGGATCGGGCCATCCGACGCAAGATCCGCTATCAGCAGAAACATTAGCTTCTGCACATCTGCGGGCAGCTTCTCAAGCGCACGGGCGACTTTCTTTTTGACCCGGACTTCATATCCCATGACGGTAATAATATAACCTCACCGGGGGATCGCGGTCAATAGGCCATGCCTCCATCATTGCCACGGCTTCCCCAAATCGCTTCAAGCCCCATAGCGCCGGAACCGCCGGTGGCGGAAGGTGTGCACCAGTTGCACCGTCCCGTCGGCGGCG
Organism: uncultured Desulfobacteraceae bacterium; assembly: GCA_937982505.1. Classification (GTDB taxonomy): domain Bacteria; phylum Desulfobacterota; class Desulfobacteria; order Desulfobacterales; family UBA2174; genus UBA2174. The sequence continues at coordinate 8,859 of CALJLV010000131.1, forward strand.
ATGGTCTCCTCGGCCTGGCGTTCGGTGGTGGAATACACCGGCACCAGGCCCAGCTTGAAGGCATGGTTCACCATGATCCAGGTGGCGCCGAAATCGCCTTGAATGAGCACAAAATCTTTCGCCCTCCCCTCGGCAGCCAGCCAGTCCTTGATCGGCGCCAAATAGCCGTCGATAGCTTCCAGATTCGCGGGTACTTGGCGCCATAATGCCTGCAGCTCAGGCGGCAGGCAGACGAACTCGGCAACCCCCAGCGATCGGTGCGCATCGTTCCGCTGCAGATCGGTGGGTTGGTGGTTGAAGAGGGCGAACATGCGTTTTTGCAACGACCTGCACTGCTTGAGCGTTTCACTCAAACCCTCTTTCTCCTTCTTGGGTGGAAACCCTCGTTGGACTGAATTGCCAGCCACCCACTCATAAAAGCGCCCTCAGCGGGCACACGTTCCACCCCGAAAAATGGGCTGAAAAACCGCCGAGCTCGGCCCTTCCGGCCACCCATATCCTATTCCAGTAGTTGAATCGCTGCGATGGTTAGCTTGTTCCCTTCCTTGATCACTTCGACGTTGGACTTTACGGGCTTGCGCTTCTTTTTAGCCAGCAGTTTCTGCATCAGCTCTTCCGGAATCAGCTCAGGCTGCCTTGAGCTGGCACTCCTTCCTTCCCAGGTAACAGTGACTTCTTGGGTGTTCTTCGCATAGGTCAACACGGCACCTCTCCAAACTTCCCTCTCCGGCACTGGGGCCGGCTTAGTGACCTTGGGCTCCGTTCTCTGCTGTGGTTCGGGATCCGGGCTTGAATGGCCGACGGCGGGCCAGTGTGAAACAGGTGTCTTGGCCAAGCGTTGGATCTCCTCCATGTCAAAGGGCCATTCCTGTATAGGGCGGCGTTGAGCAGGCAGGTCGCCGAATTCGATTTTTGCCCAACCAAATGGTACTAATCCTGCCGCCAACGTTCTTGTCTTGCCCCATGGCAGCGGTTTTCCATCTTTCCCTCGGCGCGTTTTGGGACGCCTCAAGCCGTCAAGGGTAACACATTCCACATGTGAAAAATGTCCGATGCGGACCAATGCCTCATTGGACTTCATCGCTGCGATGGACAGGCACAATGGAGCCATGGCGCGTTGAATGTCTGCCATAGTTTTAGAAGCATAGAACTTACTGTACTCTTCTTTGAACTTGGGCATGTAGAAAACGTTAAGAATGTCTACCAGCCTTTGCGCGTCGATCCTTTGGTTTTGGAGCATGAAGGGTTTGAGGGAAAGCGCCAAAGGATATACAACCGGGCTTCCATTCGGCCAAAGGCCGCAAACCGCTTCGTAGGCACCCTTCGGGGTGAGGTTAGCCTTGAAGGCATGTTCTGTGGCCTCAAAAACCGCCGTGGCCGAGGCTTCCAGCATCATGTCGGCAACCTTGAGGTGCTTCAAAACGTCTTTTGTGGGGGAACCGAAGATCTTGCTCTCGTATTTGCGACGGAAGTCATCCCCTGGACTCACTCCGGCACTACGGGCGGCACTACTGGCAAGGGCCGTGCGAATGGCACCCTTTATGGAACTGCCCGGAATGAATGCGCGACGGCTGATTTCACTGCGCACCATAAAATTGATCAAGGCTTGCTGTTGGACTGACCTTCCCGACAACGCGTTGCGGTAGTTCTTTTGCACGCTGGGGCTGAAAACCATAAGCCTGTCCATGACCACATCGCTATTAGGCTCTACATTGGCGGAGATATAGGCCCTTAGAGCGGCATGGTCCTCAGTATCCATTTTGGCCATGAGGTCCACCCGGTCTGCATGGGATTCGGCCCAACGTAGAATATCCAATAGCAAGAGATGGCCATCCTCTATCGTATATGAGAAGGGATCTAATTCCTGACCCGTCCCCACATGGATTGGCGATAGTAAATGCAGCCGTGTATTGGGCATTGCGTTAGTGGACATATCTTTCCACCTCCTTCACGATAAGGGGAACCGTGACGGGAATACCGCAATGGCGGATGCGTGCATCCGAGTGGACGTCCGCAAGCAAGGAGGCCTTATCCAGGGGTTTCAAGGTAAAGAAAACGCCCCCCGGCTGGATCATCAAAAGCGGCTTTTTGAACGGGCGCGGGTTTCCCCCTTCCGGTCCACAGACGGCGAAGGTGCCGCCCAGCTTGCCGAACTTGGTACACAGGTCGTAGCGTGCCGGAAGGGCTCCCATCCCATCGAAGGCCGTCAGTGAAAGTGCTAATTGGGCGTTGGCTCCTGGTGTGTCGAAGAGGGTTTCATCGAAGGCTGTGTCGCGAACGATCGACAGGGCCCCCATGCCGATGCTCTTGTCTTTGCCGAAACCATTTTGTGGAAGATAGTTGCACAGAAACCATTCGACGTCATCGACCAGATCGGCCTCGTTGACGGCGACATATAAATCCAGTTGGGCACCGTCGGTAAACCACTGCTTTTCTCGAACAAAAAGCCCCCCGCTTTCCTCTGTCACCTGGCCGCTGGCCCGGCTTATGGTGTTGGAAGTTTCCACTGTGTTGATGGTCTGGGGGATTTCCTCCATTGGCTCCTGGCGATTGGCAAGTCGCTCCAGGAAACCGAGTTCCGAGTAGCCGTCTTTTAGCGCAAGCCAATCTTCAAGGCTGATCAGCCGTCGCCGTCGCCAGGCCTTCAGTATCGTCCAGCCGTTCAAGAGAAGCTGTTTCTCCGAAGCATTGTCCTTGTTCCCCATAGTCCCTCGGAGGAAGTAGTTTTCCACAAGTTCCCGCCGCTCGCCTTCAGTTGGCGGAGGCAGTACCGGCCTGGGTAGGTGTTCTGCAGGAAAAGCCGAAGAAAAGAGAACCGGGGCCTTGCTCTCTCCATCGAAGGATGCCAAAAAAGCCTCCAGGTGTGCCGCGCCTCGCCTTTGCTCCAGTGCCCAGCAAAAGTGTCCGAAAATGGTGTCGGACATCATGGGCGTCATCAGGGGTGAGATCGGAGTGATACGATATCTTGCCAACATCGGCTTCCTCCCAAATGCTAGGAAAGGCTCACCCGCGCCAGGAAATCGGCCTGTTGCGGTTCACCGTCGATGGACACTTCGCAAAAGCGCACCTGGCCGCAGCCACGGGAGCCGCAGCCGCCGAGGGCATCGAGTTCGAGCATTTTCATGGCCTGAAGGACCGCGTTGAAGTACTGCGGTGGGTCGCCCTCGAACTCCTTGAAAGAAATGCTGAAATCGAACTCCACACCGGCCGGCACACGTTCGAGGGGCCTCGGGTTTTCGGCGGTGCCGGTGATTCGGTTGATGGAATTCTCGTACTTGACCTCCATCGGCAGCTCACCTTTGCGAAACAGTTCGGCCCACTTTTCTGACAAGCGAGCATCGCGCACCACGACCCGCGTCGGACCTATGTCTTCCGGGCGACTGGCCGCTGATGTGCCGAAGACGGCGCACACCACGCATTCCCTCCGGCCGCAATTGCAAGGCTTGCCTTTGTCGCGGCCATCCTGGACATAGCGCCCGTCCTTGATCTCGATCAGCGAGCGGAGCTTGCCCTTCAGCGACGACCCCGGGATGTAGGGCGCGTTGCTGCCGGGAAGCGGGTCTTTGATGATGGGGTTATCCAGGCCGCCGATCTCTATGTTCTCCTTCGAGGCGCCGATGTGCAGCCCGGTAAGGACTTGAATCTTGCCGGTAACGGTACGAATGCGGTTCAGCTTCATCGTAATCCTCCTTAGTTGTTCGATACGCCCTCGATCCCGTAGAAGAACCCGACGATGGCCTCGAAGTGGAGCATGAAGGCCTTAAAATCATCGTGGGTGTTGATGCGGTCAACGTTTTCCACCAGAAACTGCTTGAACTTTTCCGGAATTTTACGGTTGCCCGGATTGGCGGCATAGGCGGCCCGCGACTTGACCATCTTGATCAAGGGCAGTACTTTTTTGAATCCCTGAGCGTTGACGCGCTTCTCAAGCTGCCGGAACTCTCCAAAAAAGCGACGGAGTTGGGCTGCGGAAAGAGAGTCGCGGCCCGGAAGCGTCTTATTGGTTCTGGGGTGCTGGTAAAAAGTAACAAAGCTCTTGGCCAGACGCTCGGCCTCTGTATCCAACAATTCTTCGCGGATATTGCCATTGTCGTCGTAGAAATCCATAGCTCCGTCCTCCCTCGTTTCAGGTGCCTTTCCTGTTCAAGTTCAGGGCATAAAAAAGCGGGATATCCAAGTGGGCCAGCATTTTTCGCTCTTTCTGCCCGACGGCGAACAACCGGTAAAGCAATTCGAGCTCTTCCTTGTTGTCTGCGCGCTCATGACGGATGTTGCGACCGATGTCATAGTGAGCCAGCGAAAGATAGCGGCCTGCAGCGATGTCAAGACCTTCCGTGAACCGGCAGTACATGCGGTGGTATTGCAGCAGCCGGAACAAAAAACCGGTGCTGAAGCGGGTCCGCTCATGCTCTGCGACGGCAAGATCGAAGCGATAACCAAGATCGACCAGGGCCGGTAGGTCCTCCCACCTGACGGCCGAACCCAGCAGCACCACGGTATTCTTGACGATGCCATCGTCCTTGTGGGCCTTGGCCCTGTCCAACGCGTGCTCGGCAAGCTGGGCCGCCTTGGCGGTCGGCAGCCGCGGTTTTGCCACCACAATACCGCAAGACAAAGTGATGTCCGGGTTGCCGGCGCAGAACTCCTCGAAGCGATGTCGTACTTCTATGGCGCAATCGATGGTCTGCCGCCATGGACCTACCAGAAAAAGATCGTCCCCACCGGCAAAAACGACATAGATATCCGGGTATTGGGCTTTGAGCAGCGCCACAAGGTAGTCGGTGAAGAAGAGATTCAACATGCGCGACAAGGCCGCCATGCGCGCGATGGAGAGCTTGTTTCCGAGCCCCAGATGAAAGAGCAGCCCCAGGTTGTCCACGTCCGCCTTCAGGAAGGCCAAGAGTGGGCGTCCGACGAGTCGCCCATCCCGGTCGATCTTGCGCGCCTTTTCGGCAATCATTCCGAAAGTCTTGGCCGGTGGACGCTTTCCGCCGGATAGATCACGGCTCAAGTCTTCGAAGCCTTCATGGCTTTGGTAGAGCCTGAACCAGCGCTCGTCGGCCAGTTCTTCAGCTGTCATTTCCGGTAGGTGCATGGCTAGGCGAATCCTGGCGTAGGGCAACTCGTCGTTCAACGACTCAATGTATGCCCCAGGTTCAAGCCGTGAAGGAGGTGTTTGGGTAAGAGATAGAAATAGACCACCAAACAACGGAATACGTCCCTCCTTGGCGTAGACAAGGCATGTGGAGCGCGGCAGCCGGGTCCCCAGATAGAGGATCTGCTCGCAACAGCGGCTGCAGATTCCTATTTGAGCTGACTCTTCCTGCGCGTAGCGCTCGCTCGCGCGTTCGTCCGCTGCGTTGACCTCACAGAGGCTGCAGTTGCCTCCTTCGAACTCGTTGTACTCGTGGTCCACCACAGGCCCCTGGACTGCGAGGCTCAGCCCGAGTTTGCGCAGCTTGGCATCTTCCAGAGCGGCGTTAACTGCGTCCAACCGCTCCTGGAAGCGTTGCAACTGAAAATCGCGATGAGTCAAAAGGGTTCGCCAGGTGAGGCTGAGTGTCAGAAGCCCTTTAAACTCTCTGTGAAACCAGCTGTGGATCTCCTCCTCCAGTGTTTTCAGCGAAGCGGTCACCTTCTCGGTGTTGGGCAAGAGCAGTATAAACTTGCCCCCCGCGTCAACCAGCCGGCAGACCGGATAAAGGTTGCATTTTTCCTCTATTGTCAATTGGACCGACCGGGTCAGCGCCTGCAGATAGAATGAGCGCGCCCGGAAAATCTTGGTCACGCCCTTTCGGTTGCTGCCGCGAATCTCGAAGATATACCGTTGGATTCCTGAAAGGTCGGCAGCCAGCAACAGAAACTTCGGGGTTCTGTCCTCCCAGTTGGGCACGGAGCCCTGTTCGCGGTGAAACAGGTAGAGTGCCTGGGCGATGGCTGCGCTAGTGTAACTATGGTCGAACAGGGACACGTCCGGTAGGGTGCCATAGGTTGACGAGGGGACGCACCAAGTGAACTTTTCCAGAAGGCTGGTCAGCGATCCCAGGTAAGTCGAAAACCCGGCGGTCAACGGCAAGCTGTCCAGCATGGCGGCTAACCGCTCGTAAAGATCGCCGTATTTTTCAGCCTTGCCCTGGGGCTTGCCGTGCATAGGGAAGATGTTTGCCGCACCGGCCTCCATTGGTTCCAACTCATAAAAGCGGCTGCCTGGAGCTGTGTAGACATGCCTGGCCAGTTCTATCTGGTCGAAGACCGACACCAACCGGCTTTCGCGAAAGCCCGGCGTATCCTCGTCCGCTTCGCAGGTCACCCGGTCTGCACCGGCACTCAACCGGTCGGCAACCATGACCGCCATTTCGTTGAGCGAAGACTCGTCAGGGCGATGATGGGCGGCGGCAATCCGGGCCAGTCGACTTCGGCTGGTTTCGAAACCTTCCGGCAAGGGGAGATCGGTTTCGATGAAGTGGTCCGTGTAAAGGGCGTGCCAATGGCTGCGCCGGCCCTTGAAGCTGGGCAGGAGCGTGTCCTCCAGGTTTCTGGAAAACGTCCTGCCCGCCCGCTGCGCCAGCTTGCCGATGTCGTGCAGCAAGGCTCCGAGTACAACCAGTTCATGTTCCGTTTTCATGGGATACCTTTCGATGGCCTTTGATGAATAGCAATTGGGAGCTTGCATTGTACTTTTTCGGCGGCGTGATGCTTTGCCCGATGGCTTCATCGCTGGCTACAGCCGAAAACGCCTTCACGGGCACTCTACGAACGGAATCCAGCCCAAAGATCCCACAAAGACAGCCTGGTCTATTCATTTCCATTTTTTCCCAATTGCCTTGATTCGTGGCCGGGCATAGGCGTCAATTTGATCGCCCCCAACCCGAAGGACGAGTTCTTTCCCAGATGGGTCCTGGCGGCAAAAGCCAGCAGATTCAAAAATTCGTCCAACTCGCCTGCGTAACTCACCCGCCCCACTATGCCACCGAGCTGCATGCGCCGCTTCTGGCGACTCGAGTAGCGCTCCCAATCGGCCCAGGCCAGGTCGTTTGCGACGGTGGTGACGGCGGCCGCCCGTTGCACTATGCCAGAGTAGTCGAGGTCTGGTTCTCCCGAACCGAAGGCCGCCAGCAGGCTGGCGGCTCGGCGCAAGGCCAGGCGCACGAGTTCCTCGAAAGGCATGTCGTCGTGCAGACGGCCGTTGCGCTTGAAGCGCAGGGGGGTCTTCAAGTCCACTTCCAGCAGGTCGGTGCCGGCGGGGGGAGGAAATCCACCGTGGAGGGAAAGACGCTCCAGGGAGGGCAACTGGATGCGGCCCTGCGCGGGGTCGTAGACGCTTTGCCCACCGCTTAGCACCTGCTCCAACGCAAAACAGCCGCGCCGCCCGTCGTTCCTGCGCCCGATGCCGATGCGGCCCATTTCGTCGAAGGCGTAGACGAAATAGGGCAGCTTGCGGTTGAGCTCGCCGAAGAGGATCAGGCCGATGGTGATGGTTTCGCCCGGTTGGTAAACGGTTTTTTTCTCCAGCGGAGGCTCTAGGACGAAGGGGTGTGGCTCGACCGAAGTGTTGGATGCCGCATTGTTGCTGGGAGGCGGAAGCACAAACATCCTCGCGAAGAGGCAATCGTCGCGAAGCAGGCAGGTCTCGCAGGCTTGGCGCTTGAGGGCGCAGACCACCCTCCTCAAGGCATGGCCGAGCAAGCCTCGCACCGTGGCCCCTTTGAAGGGCGGCAGGTGGGCCTCGTCCTCGAAGCGGCAGACAAATTCATAATTGCCGTAAAGCATGGTGAACTCCTCCGGTTGACTGGGCGCGCCGCACCGGCGCCTTCTGGTCTTGCCTGACGGCGCCGGGGTCCGGTTTTCCAAAATCACCCCCCCAAAATTTTTTCGTCCTGCCGGAAGCCGGTCCTTTTCCAGACCTCCTTCCCAAATGCGGTTCCCTCACTGCCGTTCGGGATGACCGCTGGCGGCCTACGGATTCTTCACGCCCTTTAGCGATAAGCAAAAGGAAACAACCGCCGCGGCTGGTCCCGGACCAGGGCCAGCAACCCGGCCGGATCCATCTCGAACACGGGCCGGAAATGGGCATGATCGAGGTGCAGGGCGGCCTCGCGCACGGCGGCCACGGCTTCGGCCAGCTCGAGCGGATCCAGCACCCCCAGCCCATCCAGCCCGGCCAGGGGCATCAGGGCCATCACCTGCACCGTGGGGCCCCAGGCCGAATCCCGGCAGCGCTGGACGGCCGAGCGATAATACCTTTCGGCTGCTTCCGGTTCGTTTTCACGCTGGGCCACGCGGCCCAGATTGTTGGCCCACAGTTGCCAGGGGTGGCCTTCGGGAGCCGTCTTGAAAAAAGTGGCCCCCCACTCCAGGTATCGTCGGGTCTGCCTCCGGGGGCCGGCGTCGGCCAGGAAGCGGGCCAGCAGGGCGTGCTGCCAGCGGTCCAGGGTGTCGGCCTTTTCCAGCAGCGCGTCCCATCCGGCGGATTCCAGGTACGCCATCAAGGCGGATTCGGCGCCGGCCAGGTCCCCCGCGTCCAGCCGGGCGTAGCAAAGATAGTTGAGGGGGCGCAGCCAGTCGCGGCGCCGGCCCGGCACGGTTTCGTCGCCGAAGGCCCGTTGCGCCTGGCGCACATGGGCTTCGCAGGACTCGATCCACCCGGGTCCACAAAAGCCGTAATGCTGGGCCAGGGTGCCGCACAGGGCGCCCAAGACCGGATGAACCGGGCATCCCATGGCCCGGTCCTCCTCCGCGCGCCGGGCGAACCGGCGCAGCAGGGCCTCCAGCGTCACGGGAATCGGCGGGCTGAAATGGTAGCGACCCTGCTCCCGGTGCACGAAGGCGCTGTTGGCATGTCTGGCCATGGCCTCCGGGGAACCGCCGCCGCAGGCCCGCTGGAACAAGGCGGCACCCGCCTGGTCCCAGGCGGCCGCCTGGATCACCTGCCCCCGGCGGTTGGCCAGGTCCAGGCAGTTGACGGCCCAGCAAAAGGCGCTTTCCAGCATGGGATCCTCGAGCGTCTGCGCCGTGCCGGGGGGCACCAGCCGGCACAGGGAGGTGGCCTCGGCCGTCCGGCCCGCCTCGGTGAGCTTTTGGACCTGGCGTGCCAGGTCTCCCAACAGATCCGGATCCGCCAGAATTTGCGCCCGGACGGCATCCAGCCGCTGGTTGCGGGCGGCCCACTCGATCCAGTCCGCCGGCACTCCTGCGCAATGGGCCACGAAGGCCCCGGCATCGGCCAGCATCCGGGCGAAGGTGCGCAGCGCCCCGCTTTGGTCCTGGCCCGCCAGCAGGGCCAGAATGGCCGCCTCGTTCCATTCGGCGGCAGAATACAGACACAGATCCGTCCGGCCTTCGGGCGGGCGGTTGGCCTTCGGGTAGACCAGGTGGCCAAATCCCCGGGCCCCGGCCGCCTGGCATTTGGCCGCCAGGGCGCGCACCGGCCCGAGGGTGCCGTCATCGGCCAGCACCCCGGTAAGCGCCACCCCCGGCGGAAAATCCGCCCCGGTACCCAGTTGCCACAAGCCCACGGCCAGGGGCAGCCCCAGGGAAGCCCCACCCAGGACCAGATGGTTTCCAGGGGCCAGCAATGGAAAGACATGAAAGACCGTCTCCGGCGACCCCGCCAGGCGCGCCGCGGTGGCGATGGCCCCTTGGGCCTCCCGGTCGCACAGCGACTGGGCCCAGGGAGCCAGCAGCGGCACCGCCTCATCGGTCTGCAAGCGGCCGGCGATGAGATGGCGCACCACGGCCCGCTCCCGGGAGCCGGCCAGCAGCACCGGAATGCAGATCCAGCGGGCTCTGGCGCCGGGTGCCGCCGCCGCGGCGGGCAGCCAGCGCGCCATCAGGCCATTTCCCCGCAGCCAGTCACCGGTTTCCGCGGCCAGGCGCGCCGGCCCCAGGAGCCAATCGGTGACCAGACGCAACTCCAGGAGCCCCACGAGATCGGGCCGCTGCGCCAGAAGGGCCTCGAGCCGCTGAAACGGCTGCCGCAGGCGTCCGGCCGCCGGGCAATCCGTCAACGGTCGGGCCGGATCCGCCAGCCAGGCGGCCAGCATGGCCAGCCGGCCGTTGGCCGCCAGAAACGAAAGCCGCTCAATCATCGCAACGCTCGACGATCAAGGTGATCTCGATGCGCACCGGCCCCATATCGGCCACCGGAACCTCGATATAAAAGGACCCGCTACCGGGGTCCCAGTCCACCGTGCGGCAGGGGATGGACAGTTGGCCCGGGATCGCGAAGGCGGCCAGCAGACGGCTTTGGCCCTCCCGGTCCGGGGGGACCGCTTCGATCCTGCCCGCAACGCCCGTGACGCTTTCGGTCAGGACCGCCGTGTGATCCGCCCGGGCAAGAAAGGGGAAAATTCGCACCGGGCGACCCTTGGCGAGGTCGATGCGGCGGCCGAACAGAGTCGTTCCTTCGTCGGCGGCGGCCAGGGGGTAAAAGTCATCGGGCATCTGAGCGGTCACGAGCAGTTCCTCCGCATCGGTGCAGCGGGTACGCCAGCCAACGCCCGGCACCAGGCGCTTGAAGTCGGCTCTGACCTGTCCGGCCGAGGCCAGGGGCGGGCCGCTGGCGGCCATGACGGTCTCCATCGCCTCGGCGCGGAACCCATTGGCCACCTCGACCTCCATGCGCCGGAAGGCGCGGCGCGGATCGTCTCCGCCCTGCCAAGGCACCGGCAGGGGCGCCCAGGGAGGGACCTCCTGGGAGTCGCGGTCCAGGGCCGCGGCCACCACTCGGTCGGCCAGTTTGAACAGGGGCGCGCCCAGATCCCGGCAGCGCAGGGTGTAGCGGTTCCAGCACTGGATGAAAAAAGGACCGAGGGGACTGTCCGGCCTTTGGATGATCAGGTCTCCCGGACCGGCCAGGAGCAGATCGTGATAGACCTGGGCCACCTGCACGGCATCGGGGACCCTCGGGCAGGCCGAAAGGACCACCACCAGCGGCGGGTGGTAGAAAAGGTCTCCCACCCAACGGGCCAGCTCCGCCTTCACGGCCACCAGGTCACCGGGCGCCGGAGCCCGCGACCCGGCCGTTGCCGTCCCATCCGCCAGGGCGCCCACGCGCCGGGCGATGGACTGCCAGGGGTCTTGCGCGCCCAGTTCGGCGCACAGCGGGCAGCGGCTCCGGTGGGCCGCCATTCGCGGGTCGCTCGCGGCCGGACCGGGGAACGCCGAGGTGGGGCAGGTGCGAAATCTCCTGGCCAGGGCCAGGGCGTGTCGACGACGGCTCATGGGGATTCCTTGCCGCGCCGTCCGCGCTGGGATGGCGGCGCTTTACCCTCAATGGACGGCGCTGGGAGGGATTTTTCCACCGCCGCCAAGAGCGCATGATGGAAAATCGCCCGGGCCTCGTCATCGGCGTCCTCCGGCCCGAGCCACGGCAGATCGTGGTTCTGGATGAAATCGCAAAGCATCTCCTGGAGCCTTTCAACGCGGGCATGGGCCCCCGACGGTCCGCCATAGCCCATCTGCGCGGCGATTTCCTTGAACCCCAGTCCCTGTCCGAAACGCAGCCGCCAGAGGCGCCGGTCCCGGGGCGCCAGGCCCTGGGCGAACATGGCGGCCCACTGGCGCACCCGCGGTACGTCCACGGCCGCTGCCGCGGGAGCCGCCAGGGTATTGGCCAGCGCATCGGTCAAGGCCACCGCGGTGGGGGCGGCGGCCAGGTCCCCGTAACGGTCGAGCCAGCGGATCAGATCACGCAGGTCCACCCAGATCGCCTGCCCGCCGAACCGCGCCTGCAGCGCCCGCCAGAAGTAGGCGGCGCAATGAAGGTGTCCAGGGGCCCCGACGGCGCCTTCGTCCGGAGGGGGCCCGACGGCTTCCAGGTCCTCGTCGGCCAGGGGTGCGATGGGGCGGCTTGGGATGGACAGGCTGTAGCGGATGCCGCCGCCCGGGATCTTCTCGCTGAAAAAGCCGCCCTCGCGGCGCATGGCCTCGGCCACCTGGCGGTACCGGGCGCGAAACGGATCGCCGTCCGGCCGTCTTTCCATTTCCCTGCAATGGTTGAGGAAAGTCTGTAACAGGTAGGCGCCGGCACGCGCTTTGACCTTGGCCAGGTTCGGGGCCAGGCGATGGGCGTTTTCCAGGAGGTAGAGATAAAGCTCCCCGCGCAATTCCTCCGCTGCGTGGCCGGCGGGGGTTTGCGGTTGGATGCCGATCCGCGCCAGGGTACCGTGCAGGCCCTGGCGGCGCAGGAAACGCAAGGCCTGGTGCGCGGCGGCCTCCAGGGCCGCCAGGCCTGGCGCGGAGGCGAGCCAGGCGTGCAGGGCCTCGACCGCCGGCGGCAAGCGGCTCACGGGGCGACCCCTGGCCGCCGAAAGGCGGCGGGCCTAAAAAAACAGCGCCGCGGGTTTTTCCCCCGCGGCGGTGTTCCCCAACAGGCAGTGCGGATTGTCCGGTGTTCGAGGCTGGTCTCGGAGGTTTCAGGTCCGTCCGGCACGCACTTGTCTCCACTCAAAAGGTCGAGATGTTTGAACACCTACCTACACCCAGGAGGAACCTAGATCAAGCTAAAAATCAGTCCCGAAAATGTCGGATGTCTCTGAGGGTTGCTTGTCTAACGGGATGTCTTCGGTGGCTAACGGGAACGGCCCCGTCTTTGCCACTCCACGATACTGCCCCCGCCAGGCCCGTCCGAATCAACGCCGCCAGCGCTGGCGGCGCGCCAGGCGTGCAGCGATGCGGTTTGCCGCGACAACCGGAAAGGCAGCCAGAAGCGCCGGACAGCGTCGCATCCGGACTATTGAGGCCGGTACCGTGCGGCGGACCCGGATTGGGTTGCAGTCCGCACAGAGGCCAGCACCCGCGGGCACATGCTGGTGGTGATGCGGGCCGACATGCGCGTGAGGGAATTGAAACGTGCCTGCAAGGACGTGGAGTTGACCGTGGAAGAAGGCCTCGGCGAACTGAATCGAATCTGCGCCATGGCGCTGTCGGCAGCCGGCCTGGATGCCGTGTTGCGGCTGCCCCCGCACCCACGCTCGTGGCCAGACAACCGCTAGGGTTCGTTGCAGGTGAATCTGGGGCCGGTATGGCCCAGGCCGAAAGTCGTGGCAGCCACAGATCTGAAGATCCGCAGGAAGGAATCAAGACACCCGCCTTCCGTGGCCGTGGCGATGAAACATCCGCCCCCGCCGCCCGAGGGGGGCGGGGGGGGGAGGAAATTGTAGTTCAGATAAATGCGGTCCGCCCCGGCGCCGTTGGCCAGGAAAAGGTCCGGGGTGCCGTCCCGGTTGACGTCGCCCACGGCCGCCGCGGAGCCGCCGCTGGAGGCCAGTTCGCTGTGCAGCTTCCACCCCCCGGTACCGTCGTTGAGCCAGACCTGGGTGTTCTGCCCGATTCCCGAATTGACCACCACCAGATCGGGCCAACCGTCATGGTTGAAATCGCCCACCGCGGCGTCGCCGCTCTGGCCGGACCCAAAATCGAAGCCACCGTCGCTGAACATCCCGCTGCCGTCGTTCCAGTACAGGGTGTTGCCGCCGTTTCCGGCCACAAAGATATCCAGATCGCCGTCCCGGTCGAAATCCGCCATGAAGGCGGCCCGACCGTTCCCGTTGCCCAGTCCCTGGGCGCCGTCCAGGTCCTCATCCTGGTCTTTGGGGGCAAAGATCCCGGCGCCGTCATTAAGCCAGATCATGTCGGGCTGGCCGTAATTGACGATCAACAGGTCCAGATCCCCATCACCATCCACATCCCCGGCGGCTGCCGCCGTGGCCAGGGTTGGCGGGCCGAAGTCCACCAGGCTGTCTCTGAAGGCGCCCGTGCCGTCATTGTACCAGAGTCCACAGGCCTGCCCGCGATTGGCCACGAAAGCGTCCGGACGACCGTCACGGTTGAAATCCCCCACGACGACCGCCATCCCGTTTTCAGACCCGAGTCCCTGATCTCCCGGCGCTTGGCCGTCCTGATCCTTCTGGACCAGGATCCCCCCGCCGATGTTCATCCAGACCGTGTCCGGCATCCCGTCGTTGACCACGAAGGCATCAAAGCGTCCATCGCCGTCGAAATCCGCCAGGGCCACATCCCGGCCGGGAGCATCGCCTCCCAGAGCCTGGCCGCTATCGATCAAGCGCCCCGTCTGGTCGTTGATCCAGACCCGGTCGGGCTGCAGATCATTGACCACAAAGGCATCCAGAAACCCGTCGTTGTCTATGTCCGCGAGTCTCACGGCCTGACTGGCAGAAGGTCCCAGCATCTGGCCGCTGTCCTGGAAAATCCCGCCGCGGTTGAGCCCTACCCGGTTGCCCTGCCCCGCCGTATTGGCGACAAAGACGTCTGCATGACCGTCACCGTCCAGATCTCCCGCCGCCAGGGCCATGCTCTTCTGGGTGCCGAGGCTCAGCCCGCTGTCCACAAACCGTCCCGTGCCATCGTTGAACCACACCTCATTGCCCTGCCCGTCGTTGGCGATGACGGCGTCCAGGTCTCCGTCATCGTCAAGGTCCACCAGCGCCACCGAAGTGCTGTGGCGATCGCCCAGCCGCTGGCCGCTGTCCGCCAGGACGCCATGGCCGTCGTTGAAAAAGACGCAATTGGCCTGGGCGTAATTGACCGTAAAGGCATCGAGATCACCGTCGCCGTCCAGATCGCCCAGGGCCACGTCCATACCGTTCCATTCACCCATGCCGGGAGCGCCGATTTCTTCCAGGCGGCTTGTGCCGCCGTGGTGGAGATAGACCTTGAGACCGCCGTTGGCCTGCAATTCTTCGGTTTCGATGGCCACCACGGCATCCAGGCGCCCATCGGCGTTCAAATCGGCCAGGGCCACCGCCCTGCAGCGGTAGAGTCCCAGATTCCAGCCGGCTTCCCCAAAAAACCCGGTCCCGTCGTTGAGCCACACCCGATTGCCTTGCAGACCCGCGTTGTTGGCCTCGAAGATGTCCAGGTATCCGTCCGCGTTCAGATCCCCCAGGGCGACCCCTTCCGTATTGCCCGCCCCCAGGCGCTGTCCGCTGTCGGCAAACCGTCCGTTTCCGTCGTTGAACCAGACGGTATTGGGTTCTGCGGTTTTGTTGCCGATGACGGCATCCAGGGTGCCGTCCCCGTTCAGATCTCCCAGGACGACACTCACGCTGTTGTATGCATCGAGGCTTTGCCCGCTGTCGGCAAAGACGCCCCCCGGGCCGCCGTAGTACACCCGGCCGCCCTGGCCCGCGGCATTGGCGACAAAGGCGTCCAGATATCCGTCGGCGTTCAGATCCCCCAGCGAGACGGCTTCGCTTTCCCAATTCCCCAGACGCTGCCCGCTGTCCGTAAGGACGCGCACCTCGGCCCGGACCGGGCAGGTGGCGCCCCCGATGAAGGTGATCGAAACGCAGATGGCCCAAAAGACAAAGAAGGTTGGACGCTTCAGCATGAATTCGGTTCCCGGAAAAGCGTTTTTGAAAAGGTCGTCACATCGAGGCCGGCCGCCGTTTCAGCCACCGGTGGAAAGCAGCCGCAAAATGAAGATCGCGTCTTCGAGTCCGAGCTGCCCGTTTCGCGACAGATCACCGGGGACGTCTCCGGGCAGCGGTTGCTCGCCCAGAAAGGAAAGAAACATCTCCCCGGCTTCGAATTCGGAATGGGTCCCGGGGTGGGCATCGCCGAACACCGCCGCTCCGGTAAAGCCCCCGCAAAGGATCAGGGTCTGTCCCTGCCAGACAACGGTCCGGCCGACATCGTTGAACGCGCCGCCGCCGCCGTGGCCTGCAACGATACGGCCGGAAGGCTCGTGAAAGGTGACGAACACATCCGTCCCCCCGCGGCTGGTCAGGACTTGATCCCCCAGTTGAAGGTCATCGGAAAATTCACCCGCTACGGCGATCTGGCCGGTGTAGTGCACGGCGGCGGCCCTGGCCGCATCCCGGCCCGGCCCGCCCATGGCCTTGACCCATGAAACCCGACCGTCGAACGCCTCGTAAGAGGCGACAACGGCATCGCTGTCCCCGGCAGCGGTGACCGTCTCCTCACCGAACACCGCGCTGCCGGTAAATTCTCCCGTCACCAGGACGCCGCCCGAGGCCAGGGCCGCCAGTCCATGGGCCGTGTCAGGCCCGGGACCACCGGCCCGTCGCGCCCAGTCGACCTGCCCGTCGCCATCGTAACGGGCCACGAACAGATCCGTCTGGCCGGAACTGGTGAGCATGATGGTGTCCAGGACGATCGATCCGGAAAAATCCCCGGCAACGGTCAGCGTTCCGTCCGCGTGCACGGCCATGGCGTTGATGCGCGCCGCTTCGGCGATCATCGCGTGCTCGACCCACTGGAGCGTCCCCTGGGCGTCGTACTTGGCCACGAAAGGCGTGAACAGACCGCCGCCCCCGGAGACGATCTGGGACCCGAACGTGGCGTGGGTACCGGCAAACCATCCGGCCACATACACATTGCCGGCACCGTCCACGCCAACGCTGCTGCCATGGACATATTCCTTTTCAGAGGTCGCCCACCGGTGCCAGACCCGGTTGCCCTGGCCGTCATACTTGACTACAAACATGAAGGTGCCGCTGGCCTCGATGCTCGCGTCCCCCTGCGCGCCGCCCTCGATGAGCGCCGCGGTGGTGGCCGTCCCGGTGGCGTAGCTGTTTTCCTGGGGGTCCAGGGCCAGGGATCGTACCGCATTGGCCCCGCCGCCGCGGATCTGGCGCACCCAGCGGCTGTCCAGGGTTGGCGCCAGGCGCATCACAAAGGCATCCCCAGCGCTTTGCGAGTTCAGCCGCTGCCCCGCGAAAACACTCGCCCCCGAATAGTCGCCGCTCAAAAAAAGATCCCCGGAGGAGGGGTCCACGGCAAGGCCGATTCCGGCAAATTGGCCACCCTGACTGATCGACTGATGGGTCCGCAAAAAGCCGGACTCGGCCCGCACGGAACCGGTGGCGACGGCAAGCAGCAGGCAGACCCCCGCAAGCCGCAGGATTGCTGTTGACATGCGATTACTCCTTCACCCCCCGATCGATTCGACCATTAAGGGGTTTATGCATACAGGTAAAGCGCGCCTTGCGCCGCGACGGCCATCTCCCCCTGGAGGGTCTGGTAGGACACGGACCAGTGATACGGCCCCCAGGGCATCAGCGTGCTGGACAGCCAGCGCGCATTTTCCCCGGTCGAGGTCCATTCGGTCAGCAGGGCCGAGCCATCCCGGCTGACCTCCACCAGGTACCAGCGCACCGCTTCCACGGGATTCCAGCTCAGCGTCAACGGCTGGCCCGAAACCGATGTCCCGTCCGGTGCCCCCGAGGCAGGCCAAATCGCGGAAACACTCAAGGCACCCTGGGCTCCCGCACCGGCGCCGTCGCGACCATAGGCCGTAATCGTCCACTGGTAGCTTCCCGGAGCCAGGGAATAGCCCGTCGTCAAAGACGATTGACCCCACACCCATTGATCGGAGACCGCCAGCCCTCCCTGTCGGAGTTGGACATGGTACCACAGCGCGTCGGCGGCGCAGTTCCATGAAAAGGTCAGCGGGGCGTTTTCTCCAACGGCGACCGGACCGACCACCTCAAGCGAACCCGGGTACCCGGCATCGACGTGAAAATCGATGGGCAGACTCCTGGCTTCGAAGCCTTGCGCCGTATAGGGCGTGACGGATATCTCGTACTGGCCTTGGGGCAGCACGTTGCTGGTCCAGCGGTTACCCTCCTCGACCCAGGGACTGTCGTAAAGAATCCCGTCGCGCCGGATCTCCACCGAATAGGCCAGTGCGCCGGCGGTGACCGGCCAGGTGTAGGAAAGCCTCTGGCCTTCCACCAGGACCAGATAATCCGCCTCACCGACCACGGCCTCGCGCAGTACCACCCCCTGGCGGGCCTGTAGCAGGATCCGTCCGGAACCGCCGACATCCACCGTTTGCCGAACCGTGAGATTCCCCTGCCCAACCTCCACCCGGATCAACCCGTTGACCGTCCAAATACCACTGACAGGCGCGGTTTGAATCGGCAGAACGCTCCCGTCGGCTTCCAGGCGCTGGACGGCCACCGGATCGGCCGGACCGCCGGCGGTTCCGATCTCCAGGCCGGCTGAATCGCCGAGCATCACATCCCCGGCGCCGGACCAAGCCGCCACGGTCACGACCTTCAAATCGAGGGCATTGCCCGCCCCAACCCCTAGAGCTGCGCTCAGGCCCAGAGTATGGGCGATAACATCGTACGCCGCCGTGTCCCCGGCATCACGGATGGCACCCGCCGCAGCGGTGATCTGAACCTTGCCGAGACCGGCATTGATCCCTGAAACCAGGACATCCTGATTCCCCTTGATGCGAATCGTGCCATCGCCGCTGGAGATCGAGGCACCCTCTGCAATCTCCACCAGAGCGCCAAAAGACTCGATATCCACGCTGCCGCCCCGGGTGACGACCGCGCCCGTGATCACCACATCCTGGAGCCCCAGCAGCGATACGTGCCCACTGACGGCGGCCACCACCCCATCGACGCGCAGGAGGCCGATTCCGCCATCGACGGCAACCCGAATGCGTCCCGTGGATCCGGTGGAAAGGGCCGACAGGATGGCGATTCCTCCATTGGTGCTGGAAAGGCTGATATCTCCGCAGGCGACGCGGATCTCGCGCAAGGCGGCATCCTGGATCTGGGTCAGGCTGCCGTTGGCGTTGACCCGCGTGACGGCGGCACGGGTGCTGCCAATGATCAGCCCGCCGTCGCTTTCCACCATCCACGCGCCGGCCGCGGCACGCCCCGAAACCACCTCCACCGCCGTCTCGAGATGATCTGCCGCCGTGCCGATCCCGATTCCCGCCTCCAGCCGCAGCCCGGCCGCGCGCACATCCACGTGGGTATCCCCGCCGTCCAGAATCGAGCCATCGGTGGAACGCAAGGATACGCTGCCCAGGGTGTCGATCCCGCCCAGGACGATATCGCCTGCGGCGACGACCCGGATATCGCCCTGGACGGCCACCAGCCGGCTCCCATCGGCCATCGTCATGCCTCCGGTGCCGGCCTCGATCAGGATACTGCCGGCGCCGCTGGTACGCGCGGTGGCCAGGCCATGGAAAACCACGCTTTCCGAGGCGGTCACCGTCACGTGGCCGCCTTGGGCCACAACGTCTCCGGTGAAAAGGATGCCACCGGCGCCCCCAAGGGTTTTGAGCAGGACGTGGCCGCCGCCGCCCGCGCTCACCGCCGGGGCGGGGTTGGCGGCATCGCGGGTGCCGAACAGCCGCAAATCACCGCAAGCCGCCACCAGGACGATGTGGCCATCGCCGGTGGTCAGGCCGGCCTGGCGCGTATCAGCAACTTCGGTCGTGGTGGCATCCGCGTTCAGGCGAACCACCGTCACCCCAAATTCCCCTGCCGTCACGCCATCGGTTTCCGTCAGGTAGATGCTTCCCGAGATCGAGCGGGCCGTCACCTCGTCCACGGCGGTAGTCAGGTGTCGACCGGCCAACCCGATCGGACCCAGGGCCTCAAGCCGCAGATGCGATGCGGTCACGTTGCGCGTGGTGCCCAAGGCATTGATGATGCCACCATTGTCCGTACCGATGCTCACGGCCGCGGCAACCACGTTGCCCAGCCGGATATCGCCCTGGGCCCAGAGCCGCGCCGCGCCGTCCAGGGCTGCCACCCGAGACGAGCCGTGCATGAGGAGCGCACCGGTTTCGGCGTTCATGAAGATCATGCCGGCGCTGGCGGTCCGCACGTTCACCCGGGCCATGAGAAAGATGTCGTCGCGGGCCTGAATCGTGACATGACCGGTGTCGCTGAGGATGTCGGCCTTCGATGTCAGGCTGCCAGCCTTTGCCTCCAGGCGAATGCCGCCACCGCCGCCGGCAACGACCGCCCGGTCCAGATTGCCCCCCTCGGTCCCGTCGGCCAGAACGATGTCCCCCTCAAGGGCCACCAGCACAATCGATCCGTCCACACCCCCGCGCAGATCCGACTGCACCGCGTCCACCACCACCGTCAGACCGCCGTCCGCGTTCAATTCGGTCACCGTTACCGTCACATCCTCAACGGTGACCCCGTCGGATTCCGTCAGGTAGATCCCGCCCGTCCGGCTCAGCGCCGTGACCCGATCCACGTCGGTGCTCAGATGCCGACCGGCAGCCCCGATCTCCCCTTCGGCCTGAAGCCGCAAGGCCGCCGCCGTCACGTTCATCGTCGTCCCCGGCGCGTTGACGATCCCTCCGCTGGCCGCCTCAATGCTCACATCCGCGCCGCTGCCGACGTTGCCCAGCGTGATGTCCCCCAGAGCCCTCAGACGCGCCGAGCCTCCGGCCATCACACCGGCCGTGCCGCTCATGGTCAAGGCCCCGCCCCCGGCATCCAGCCAAACATCCCCGGCCGTGACCACCTCGACCCCTGCCCACAGATCCAGATCCGCACCCGCCTTGAACGTCACAGGCCCCGTGCCGCCGTCAACGTCCGCCCGCACCGACAGCGACCCGCCCGGCGCCGCGATCCGGACACCGCCCCCGGCCGCCACCACCTCGCCCAGGTTGCCCCCCTCGGTCCCGTCGGCCAGAACGATGTCCCCCTCAAGGGCCACCAGCA
>CALJLV010000132.1 GCA_937982505.1 uncultured Desulfobacteraceae bacterium
CCTGTGCCAGGGCCGCGGCCATCATCAGATTTTCCGTCCCCCCCACCGTTGGCATGTCGAAGGTGATGTCCGCACCGCGCAGCCGATCGCAGGAGGCCTCCACGTACCCGTGGTCCAATTCGATGGCCGCACCCATGCGTGCCAGGGCCTTCAGATGCAGGTTGATGGGGCGCGCCCCGATGGCGCAGCCGCCGGGCAAAGAGACCCGGGCACGTTTGAGACGCGCCAGAATCGGCCCCAGCACCAGAATCGACGCGCGCATCTTGCGCACCAGATCGTAGGGCGCCTCCGGATTGGCAAAGCCTGCCGGATCCACATGGACCCGATGGTCGGCCATCCGCACCCCGGCCCCCAGATGTGCGAGCAGTTCGCAGATGCTGTGGATGTCCTTCAGATCCGGTACGTTGTCGTAAGTGCAGGGGCCGCCGGCCAGCAGCGCCGAAACCAGCACCGGCAAGGCGGCGTTTTTCGATCCGCTGGCCGTTACACGGCCGGCCAGCC
Organism: uncultured Desulfobacteraceae bacterium; assembly: GCA_937982505.1. GTDB lineage: Bacteria > Desulfobacterota > Desulfobacteria > Desulfobacterales > UBA2174 > UBA2174. The sequence goes on from CALJLV010000132.1 coordinate 502, forward strand.
GCCGGCCGCCCTGGATGATGATCCTGTCCATGGAAGGTTTCCCGTCAAGAAAATCGTAGCCGCCTTTACAGGCATTTAAAAGCACTCGCCCGGAACACGCGGGCGCGGACCGGGCGAGGGACGACAACGGCAAAAAGGCCCAATCGCTAGTGGTGGGCCCCCTTGCCCTGGAGCGTATCCACCACGGCCTTGATGAGGCAGTAGGTCATGCCGATACCGAGAATGGTCATCGCGTACCACAGGCCGCCCATGAAAACCATGTGCGACATGTCCCAAATCCATTCGAAATTAAAGGGAAACATCGATCCCTCCTCCGTGTTGGCGAGTTAGGCCCGGGCCACAGCCGCCTGGACCGGCAGTTCTTCGTCAACGACCGCCTCGGCTTGGGCCGGCGCGGCGTTCAACTCCATTTCGTTGGGAAATACCGGCAGATAGCGGTAGCTGAGGCTCACCAGGATCACCCCGTAGGCCACCGGCAGGATCGTGGTGGCCACTTCCTGCCAGCTCGGGTAGTACAGGGCCCAGGTATCAAAGGGCATTACCGGCACAGCCATGACCTGCAGCACCATGACCCAGCGGTTGACCGACACCCCGATGACGCCCAGCAGAACGGCCAGAAAGAGCAACCCGGGGCTGCGCCGCCCTTTCTCACTGACCAGGATCAGCGCCGGGATGAACCCGCCGACGACAATCTCCACGAAAAGCCAGCCGAAGTTATAGAACCAGTTGTCGTAGAAGAAACCGGCACCGTAGCCTGCCGCCGGCGCCGTCACCGTCAGCCAGTAGAGGGTATCGATGGTCTTGGCGATGATGTAGGTGAGCATCATCCAGCCCGAAATCTTGGCCAGAAGCCAGACGGTGCTGTCCTTGACCAGTTTCTTGGCGGTGATCTTCTCGGTAATCTTGAGCAGAAAGATGGTAAAGCAGGGTCCGAAGGCCGCCGCCGACCAGGTGAAGAGAAAAAAGGTCCAGGGCCAGATGAAGATCCCCTCGCGAAAGGCGAAGGGCCGGCCGAAGAGCACGCCGGCTACCCCCCCCAGGGAGCCCTGGTGGAAAAAGGAGAGAAAGGCGCCGGTGGCGGCGAAGACTGCCATCACCTCGTGCATGTTGTGGGCCAGGTTGTGAAAGAAGGGCACCCGGTCGATCTGGCGGTTTTCCAGGATCAGTGGGATGTACTCGATGGTCAGGACTCCGAAATAGCACGACAGGCAGAAGGCCACCTCGGTGAGCATCGAATGGACGTTGGCATGCCAGAAGATGAACCATCCGCGAAGCGGCTGGCCGATGTCGATGGCCAGGATCAGCAGGGCCGAACTGTAGCAGATGAACCCGATGAGCACGGCAAAGTTGATAATGTTCTTCAACTCGTCCTTGCCCACGATGTAGCGCAGAAAACCGGTGAAAAAGGCCCCGCCGCCCAAGGCGATGACCGCCAGGTCGGCCCAGATCCACAGGGCGAATCCGTAGTAGTCGTTCATGTTGGTCTGGTTGAGGCCCTTGAGCCAGCACAGCAGCATGGCGTAGACCCCCCAGAGCAACACGATCCCCACCGCACCGATCCACAGGGCGAATTGCCATGTCGGGCAGCGCTTGACGCCTTTGGGAAACAAAGCAGAATCCATTTTATCTCGACTCCTGAAAGGTTGGGTTGGTCATCACGGTTCCTGCCCGCCTTCAAGGACTAGTGGCCGGCGGCCTGGGGGCCGAAGTTGTACTGGTCGCACATCTTGCGCACCCACTCGCGCTCGGTCAGATAATAGACTTTGGGGTTGGTTCCCAGCTGTTCCAGCAGACGAAAGGCTATTTTGGAATGCCCGGTGAAATGGTGATGGGCGTCGGGCTGGACGATGCGGGCGACCTGGTGGTCGGGGTTGTTGAGATCTCCGAAGACGATGGCTCCGGCCGGACAAGCCTGTGTACAGGCGGTCTGATACTCCTCCTCGGCCACCTCATCGCGCTCTTCGTAGATCGCCTTTTCCCGGGCCAGCTGATAGCGGTGGTAGCAGAAGGAGCATTTTTCCACCACGCCGCGCATGCGCGGTGACACATTGGGGCTGAGATACTTCTCCATGCCGTCGGGCCAGACCGGATCCCACCAGTTGAAGTAGCGCGCGTGGTAAGGGCAGGCGGCCATGCAGTACCGGCACCCGAAGCAGCGGGTGTAGATCTGGCTCACGACCCCGGTTTCGCTGCTGTAGTCGGTGGCCGTGGCCGGGCAGACCGAAACGCAGGGGCTGTGACCGGCATGCCCCTCGCAGTGCATGCAGGGCCTCGGCAGGAAGCAGGCATCGGCCTCCGGGTAGGGTTTCCCGTTGGTCAGCTTGTAGACCCGCATCCAGGTAATGCTGTCGCGCTTGTTGGTCTCGTCGACCTTGAACGGGACGTTGTTCTCGGCCATGCAGGCCACCATGCAGGCGCCGCAGCCGGTGCATTTGTCCAGGTCGATGACCATGCCGAACTTGTGCTGTCGAGCGTTCATTTCCATCGAAACCTCGTCGTCTCCTTAGGCTTTGGCAAGCTTTGCCTGGATGCCCCAGGCCGCGTCCAGTCCAGAGGCCGGATCATCCACCGGACCGAGCAGGGCATTCACGTTGACGCCCTTGTGGGCCAGATACGGGTCGAAGGCGGTATGTCCCAGGCCTCGGGGCATGGCCACCAGGCCGGGGCGCACCTCCTGGGTCAGATGGATCCGCACCCGGGCCTTTCCCCTCGGGGTGCTCAATTCGGCGTAGAGCCCCTCGCGCAATCCGAGACTGTCGGCGGTCTGCGGATTGACCTGCACGAACATGTCGTTCCCTTTGAGAATCTCGTCTCCGACGGTCTTGGTCATGAACGGCGTGTTGGCCGCCGTGCCGCCGGCAATGCGCATCGAATCGTAGGGGACCAGGACCAGGGGGAAAGCCCCCTTGTCGCCTTCTAGCGGCGCCGGCCGATAGGTGCCGGCGAACTCGAACTTGCCCGAAGCCGTGCCGAAGGCGCTGGACCAATGCGGCAGGGAAACCGGCCGAGCCACATATCCGTTCGCCACCAGGGCGTCCCAGTCGTCGCCGAGGGTCTCCTCCAGACAGGCCTCGAAACTTTCCCAGGGAAAGGCGTCGGCCACCGGGGTTCCCAGGCCTTGGGACAGGGCCAGGATCACGTCGCCCGCGTGGCGCGTGCGGCGCTGGGGCGCCACCACCGGCTGGGTCAGGCCGATGAGGGCCTGATTCAGGCCGGCGGGGCCGGCCACGTCTTCGAAGCGCTCCAGGTAGAGATGGTTGGGCAGGATCAGGTCGGCGTAGGCGCTGGTTTCGTCCTGGAGGCTGGAAAAACTGACAATGAAGGGGATCTTGTCCAGGGCCTTCTTGACGGTGGCGGTGTCCGGCTGGGTGTAGAGGGGATTGGCCTCGAAGACCAGCAGGGCTTCCACCGGGTCGGTCTTTCCTTCGGCTACGGCGGTAAAAAAACGGTGGGCCAGGCTGCGGGCGTCGGCATGGGGCTCCAGCCCCGCCCCGTCGAGGCGCGCGGTCTGCAGCCCGTTGGCCGCCGTGGCGTCCATTTCGGCCTCGGGCCACTGGATGTAGTCGATTTCGGGCAGGGCCCAGACGCCGCCCTGGCGGTTGACGGCCCCTACCAGGGCATTGAGACTGTGGACGGCCATGGCCTCGTCGATCGATCCGGGGGTCGTTCCCCGGCCCCGGCCCCAGAGCGCCACACCGGCCCGGGCCTTGGCGAATTGGCGGGCCAGGTCGACGATGACGTCCTTTTGGATCCCAGTGATCTGGGCCACCTGGTCCGGAGCGAAGCCGTCCAGCACCATCTGGCGCCACGGCTCGAAACCGGCGCTGTAAAAGGCGGTAAAATTGTAATCGTACAGTCCTTCGCTGAGGATCACATGGGCCAGTCCGAGGGCCAGGGCCGCCTCGGTCCCCGGGGCGACGGCCAGCCAGCGGTCTGCTGCGGCCGCCGTATTGGACAGGCACGGCTCGACCTGCACCAGGGGTACCTTGCGCTCCTTCCAGAGGCTTCGGGCGCGGATCATGCGCACCGGCGATCCCCATCCGTCGATGATCCCGCTGCCGAAGCTCAAGACAAAGTCGGCATTCTCCAGATCGTAGCCCGCCATGGCCTGCTGGCCGTGCATACGGTACAGGGCCATCTCGCAGGCGTCGGCCGCCGAGGCGGGCCGCATGAGGTTCGGCGAGCCATAGACCGTCATGAAGCGCTCCACCAGGGCGGAAAAAGTCCCCCGGCCGGACCCGCTGATGGCCGCCACCGCCTGGGGGCGACCGTCGCCGCGCAGAGCCGCCAGCTTCTGAGCCACCTCGCCGATGGCGTCGTCCCAGGAAATGGGCGTCCAGCGCCCGGCGCCGCGCCCGGCGGTTCGTTTCAGGGGGCCGTCGACGCGGCTCGGACCATAGAGCAGCTGCAACCCGGACAGCCCCAGGGGGCAGATCCCACCGTCATTGACCGGATGGCCCGGGGTACCCTCGATCTTGACGGCGCGCTTGTCCACCAGACGCACCTGGATGCCGCAGCCTCCGGGACACAGGGTGCAGGTGGTGCTGACGTAGCTGTAGGCGCCGTCGGGGGGTACCGGGGTCCAGGGCCACATCTGGGTCCAGATCGAAAGATCGTCCGTCAGCTTCCAGGGCAGGGGTGTCAGCGCCGTTCCGGCGGCCCCGCCGATCACAAAGGATAAAAAGCTTCTGCGGTCCAATTTCATCGATATTACCCCTTCGCGTTAGACATCCTGGCGTGGCGCGGTTACTTGTGACAGACGAAGCAGGCATCACGCTGGGTCTGTACACTCGATCCAACGGCGGCCTGGCGGTCCAGCGGATAGATCATCGGAGCGATCTCCTGGCGGAAGTGGCGCGTCACCGGATCCATCATTTCGGCCTGGCGGGCGGCTTCCACCGCCTGCTCGTGGCACTGGGCGCAGTCGTCCATCTTCATGCGGTCATAGGTGTGGGTCTTGAAACCGGCGATGCTCTGTCCCCAGATGTCCCGGCTGTAGCCGGTAATCCGGTTTTCCTGATAGGGCTTGAGGCTGGTGGAGGTGCCGATGTCCCCGTGGCAGGTGGCGCAGTCCATCTTGGCCTTGATCACGTGGGCCGCGTGGGAGAAAAAGACGCAGTCCGGCTGGCGCGAGTAGACCCGCCAGGGGACTTCGCGCTCCGGGTGAACGTATTGCTGGACAAAGACGGCCTCGTCTTGGCTTTCACCGAGCACGTCGGCGTGGCAGTCCGTGCACTGGGCCAGGCTGGGCACGCCGGAAAAGGTGCCGTCCTGCCGAAAGAAGTGGCAACTTTCACAGTCGCCCACTTCCTCATTGTGCAGGGCGTGATTGAAGTCGAAGGGCTGGGATTTGGTCGAGTAGAGCAGCTGGGGAAAGACGACCCATCCGAGAACCATGCTGGCCGCAAACCCGAGGATGAAGAACAGGAGGATCGTTCCACCGCCCTTCTTGCCGGCGGCGGCGTCGGAAACCGCGTGCGCTTTGTCGTCTTTGATGCTCATGGAAACTCCGTCATCGGTGTGGGGGCCGCTGCCAGTGGGGCGGAATCGGCCGCTAAGATGGACATCACCCCGGAAGCCGGGCGGTTGCTGGGCGGGCACGCCCCGTGCCCGGGGCCGGCGGGAGGTTGCGGCACCGGCAGGGCGCCGTCGGAGGGAAACGCCGGGCGGCACGCCGCCGTGCGCCGATATGCGGCCCAGCGATGCGTCGCGCCGTCTGTCATGCCTGCCATCGCACGTTCAATTGTCGAGATCCTGTCAGGTCGCTCACGGGGCTTCCACCGACCCGGCGTAAGGCGGGGCACCGGCTCTTCGCAAGGCGGAAACCGCTTAAAAGAAACAGCGCTGATGTATCCTGTGCGCCAGGCTTTGTCAAGCGGAAATGCCCGCCGGCCATGACAATTTGGGCTATATTCCAAGCACCTACAATCCCGTTGGCAAGAGTCGGAACCCGGTTTAGCGCACCACCGGCACACCCGCCGCAAACTACTGGCCCATGGCGCCGTAGCTGTGCAGTCCGGGCAGGAGGTTGACGCCGAAATAGGTAAAAAGCACGGCCATGAACCCCAGGATCGACAGGTAGGCGATCCGGCGGCCCTGCCAGCCGCGCATCAGCCGGGCGTGCAACAAGGTGGCATAGACGAACCAGGTGATCAGGGACCAGGTCTCCTTGGGATCCCAGCCCCAGTAACGGCCCCAGGCCGAATTGGCCCAGACTGCCCCGGTGATAATCCCCGCCGAGAGGAAGACGAACCCGAACATCACCGTCTGATGGGTCATCAAATCGATGAGCGAAGGGCTGGGAAAGATCGGAAGAGCACACGTCTGAACTCCAGTCACGTCAGTCAATC
>CALJLV010000133.1 GCA_937982505.1 uncultured Desulfobacteraceae bacterium
CCAGGCAGGCCTGGAATTCCCGCACCCGTTCCAGCCCCTGGGCGGCGTCGGCTTCCGGCAGGATCCAGCCGAAGATGTCCCAGTCGAGCCATCCCCACCATCCTTCGCGGTCCTTTTGCAGGTCGCCGAGGCACGCGGCCAGGAGCCGGTGCTGGGCCGTGACCCGGGAGGCCCCCGTCTCCGGCGGGGGGGGATCCGCATCCAGGCGCAGCACCACGGTGGCAAAACGCGCCAGTGGTTCGATGAGGGCCGTGGCACAGGTCACGAAGGCCGATCCCACCCGGGCGGCGTCCACCCCGTCGAGGCGGCCGCAAAACTGGGGGTCCGGAAATACGGCGGCCCGCCGGGCGGGCCGCGGGTCGGGCTGGCAGTAGAGGAAATCGCGCGCCGAACTGCGATGCAGGGCCGGGGCCCGGGTCTCGGAGGTCATCTGGCGTGCCCTTTGACGATGGCTTCCACGGCCGCGGCGACAACGGGGATCTCGTCCTCGGCCACGGTGCGCAGGTCCATCCAGAAAAGATCGTTTTCGATGCGCCCGATGACGGGCGGATCGCCGCCCCGCAGGCGCCGCTCCACGGATTCGGCCGAGAGGCCCTGGAGGCGCAGCCCGACCAGGCGGCTGGGCAGATCCAGGAGGGGCAGGGCGCCGCCCCCCGCCTTGGAGGCCCCCGGGCGTACGAAGGCCTCCAGTCCGGCCTCCGCCAGAGGGGCCAGGGCCTCAACCAGCATCTGGGCGCGCCGTTCGATGGAGGCCAGCGGCTCGGTGAGCATCCTCAGGGTCGGGATCTGGTCCAGGGCCCTGCGCGGGTCGCGGTAGAGGCTCAGGGTTCCCTCCAGGGCCGCCAGGGTCAGCTTGTCGATGCGCAGGGCCCGGTTCAGGGGGTTGGCACGGATGCGTTCCACATGGGCCTGCTTGCCCAGGATGATGCCCGCCTGGGGGCCGCCCAGGAGCTTGTCGCCGCTGAAGGTGACCAGGTCCGCGCCGGTGGCCACGGCGGCCTGGACGGTGGGTTCGGCCGGGAAGCCCCAGGCCGTCAGATCGATGAAATTGCCCGAGCCCAGATCGTTCATCACCGCCACCCCGTGCTCCCGGCCCAGGGCCACCAGGTCGGCCAGGGCGACCTCGGCGGTGAAGCCGACGAGGGCGTAGTTGCTCGTATGCACCTTGAGCAGCAGGGCGGTGTCGGCCGTGATGGCCTGGACATAGTCGCGCCGGTGGGTCCGGTTGGTGGTGCCGACCTCGGTGAGGACGGCGCCGCTCTTGGCCATCACGTCCGGAATCCGAAAGGCGCCGCCGATCTCGACCAGTTCACCGCGCGAGACCACCACCGGCCGGCCGGCGGCCAGGGTTTCCAGGCACAGCAGCACCGCGGCGGCGTTGTTGTTGACCACCATGGCGGCCTCGGCGCCGGTGATTTCGCACAACAGATCGTGGACCGCCGTGTAGCGCGACCCGCGCCGGCCGCGCTCCAGGTCGTATTCGAGGTTGGTGTAGCGCCGGGCCACCTCGCAGAGACGTTCGACGGCCGCTTCGGCCAGCAGGGAGCGGCCCAGGTTGGTGTGGACCACGACGCCGGCGGCGTTGACGGTGCGCCGCAGTCGGGGGCGCAGGGCCAGGACCACGGCCTGGCCGACGCGCTCGGCCACGGCCTCCAGGGCCAGGACGGCGTCGGGATCCGACACCTCTCGGGCGAGGATCTCGCCGCGCAGCGCGGCCACGGTTTCCCGGGCCACACGGGTGATCAGGGCCGGCGGCGCTTCGTTGAGCCGCGGATCGCCGCGCACGGCCGAGAGCAGCACATCGATTCCCGGCAGGCGGCGCAGGGTTTTCTGGACGGGGGCATTGTCAGTCGAATCGGGCATCTTGGGGTTCCCATCTGTCAAATTGACACCTATAGCACCGGCGCGGACGGGCTGGCAACCGCTTTCGGCGGGCCGTGGGCAAAGTACGAAGGGAATCTTGACGGCGACGTGTTTGGACTCGCGCAGAGGCGCGGAGAGGGGGACGCGGGGACGCGGGGAAAGGGGGACACGGGGAGACGGGCACACGACGAACGGGGCGTGCGTGCTCGCGGTGTTGTTCGCAGTGGCGCCGTGAGGCGCTTGGGATCGTTTGAGATCCTTGTGAAGTTTTGGACAAAGGCAGTCTCGGTCGACGTGCCGCGCACCGGCGCTGGCGTTGCCATCCCGAACGCCGGTGAGGGATTCGCGGTTTGGCAACCGGACGGGAGAAGGGCGACAAGTCCTTCAAATCTGTGGGAGCGGATTGAATCCGCGATCCGGGCGCTCGTGCCATCGCCCGGGCGAGGTTCCAAATGTTCTGCCGAGCTTGTCGAAGTCCGATCCCACAGGAACGTCCGCCGTGATGTGGGTTGGCGGTTTTAAGGGGTCTTGGTTCGACTCGCGGGCAACCACCGCCTATGCTTCCGCTGGGCAGAAGCGGGGCCGGAAGATGTGGAGATCGCCGATTACCATTGAGGTGGATGAATTATGGAAAAGCATGACCCTGTAACCCCCGGTGAACTTTTGTTGGAAGAATTTCTAAAGCCGATGGGGATCAGTCAATATCGACTGGCCAAGGAGATCGGCGTGCCTGCGCAACGCATCAGTGAAATCGTTGCCGGCAAAAGATCCGTCACGGCCGACACCGACCTGAGGCTGTGCAGGTTTTTCGGCCTTTCAAACGGCTATTGGCTGCGCGCCCAAGCCGCGCACGATACGGAAGTGGCCCAACGCAAGATGGGCGCCCTGCTTGCGGCAATCAGGCCATGGGCCGCCGTCGCGGCCCTAAAAAGTACTTCATTGGACCACGATTCTCGCCGTGGCTGATCTTCGGCGCATTCCGAAAAAGGGGAAAACAGTGCGGCAGCGGTCAGGCGAGGACGCACTCATATTCGGAAAATTTGGGATCATCCGACATCAGGGACATCCCGTTGGTAATGGCCTGGGCGATGATCATCCGATCGAAGGGGTCCTTGTGATGCATTGGCAGTCGGCCTAACAGCACGGCCTCCGGGCCTGAGAAACTCAGGATTTCGACGCCGGTTTCCGAGGCCATTTCGAGTAGATCGAAATCGAGCCGGATCTTGCCGATGGCCTGTTTGATCATCAGTTCGGCGATGCTCATGGCGCTCAGAAATATTTGATTGGTCCGCGATTCAAGCATGTATCGTTTTTGGGGTTCAAGCTTTTCAGGGCTCGAGAGCATCCATAAGAAGACGTGTGTGTCGATTAGAATTTTCACTATTGCGCTCCGTAAAACATGGCATTGATTTCGGGGTCTTCATCCATGAAATCTTCCGGAATCCGGATCTTGCCGGCCAACAAACCGAGGCGCCGCTTCTCCTTCGGCTGGTGACGGACCAGTTCGACCAGCGGCAGATTGTTCTTGGCGATGATGACCTCTTCGCCGTGAAAGGCCATATCGATGAGCTTTGAAAGGTTTGCTTTGGCCTCTGAGACATTGATAATCATGGCATTTTCTCCTTGTGGGTGATTTACCAGGATAAATATACCTATTCAGGTCATGTTGGTCAAGTCGAGTCCTGCAAGTCAAGCCACTTGCCGCGAAACAAAAGTTTTTCGAAGCCGCGCGCTTCAGTCCATCGGCGGATAGCCGGTGATGCGGCGGATCTCGTCGTACAGCGGCTTGAGGCGTTGGTACATCCGGCAGTAGACCCGCCGGTAAAGGGCGTCGTAGCGCGCGTGGCGCTCGGGATCCGGGGCGAAGACCTCGCCGATGCGGGTCATGGCGGCCACGGCGGTGTCGATGTCCGGGTGCAGGCCGAGGCCCACGGCCAGATCGATGGCCGCGCCGAGACCCGAGGTGTCGTAAAGATGGGGGCGGGCCGTGGGCAGGCCGAAGACGTCGGCGGTGATCTGCATGGCCTGGCGGCTCTGGCTGCCGCCGCCCGAGACCCGGATTTCGCTGATGGGCACCCGGGTGCGCCCTTCGATGCGCTCCTTGCCCTCGCGCAGCCCGTAGGCCAGCCCCTCGAGGATCGCCCGGTACAGATGCCCCCGGGTGTGCACGTCGCCGAAGCCGATCACGGCCCCCTTGGCCTCCGGTCCGGGAAATTTCAGCCCCGGGGACCAGTAGGGCTGGAGCACGAGGCCCATGGCCCCGGGCGGGATGTCCTCGATCAGCCGGTCGAAGAGCGCCTCGGCCGTGGTATCCTCGCTTTCGGCCGCCCGGGCTTCCAACTGGCCGAATTCCTCCTTGAACCAGCTCACCATCCAGAATCCGCGGTAGATCATCACTTCCAGCGTGTAGCGGTCCGGGGCCGCCGAGGGGTAGGGTGGCAGCATCGACACGGGCTCCACGTAGCGCCGGCTGGTGACGTTGACCGTGGCCGTGGTGCCGTAGCTCAGGCATCCGATCCGCGGCTCGAGGCTGCCCGACCCGATCACCTCGCAGGCCTTGTCCGCGGCGGCGGCCACCACCGGCAGCCCCTCGGGGATCCCGGTTTCCCCAGAGGCCGCGGCGGTCACGGCGCCGAGCGGTTCGGTCGGTCGCACCAGGGCCGGGAGCATCTCGGCCGGAATCGGCAGGGCGCGCCACTTCCAGTCCCAGGCCGGGGCCCAGCGAAAACGCTTGTAGTCGAAGGGCAGATACCCGACCTGGCTGCCGGTCGAATCGGCGAACTGGCCGGTCAGCCGCCAGTTGAGATAGCCCGACAACAGCAGGTACTTGTGGGTCTGTTTCCAGACGTCCGGCTGGTGGAGGCGGATCCAGTTGGCCTCGGCCTCGGCCTGAAAATAGCCGATGGTGTCGGCCAGGCGCAGGGTCTTGAAGGCCAGGCCCCATAGCCCCCCCACGGGCGGCAGGCCATAGGTGCGCCGCTGGTCGAGCCAGAGCATCGCCGGCCGCAGGGGACGGCCGGCCCGGTCCAGGTTGACCACCGTGCAGCGCTGTGTGGTCAGTGCCACGCCGGCGATCCGGGCCTTGAGCCGGGGCTGGTCCTCCCAGAGGCGCTGGCAGGCGGTGCACAGGGCCTGCCAGAACACCTGGGGGTCCTGCTCGGCCCAGCCCGGCTGGCGGCTGAAGTAGGGTTCGAAATGCACCTGCCGGCGCCCCAGCAGGTTCCCCGTCGGGTCGAAGACCAGGGCCTTGAGGCTCTGGGTGCCGTTGTCGATGGTCAGGAGCAGGTCGCGCTGGGTCATGGGGCCTCGGGTTCGAAGGTCTCGTTGGACCGGTGGGGCGCGTCGCGTCCGTCCGAGCGGTCTGATTGCGTATCATGAAAAACGGTTTCACCAAGCCGTGGCGGGCAGGTTCGCAAGAGGTGCGCCATCAATCCAGCCCTAAAGTCCCGCCCGGATTCATGATGCCGTGGGGGTCGAAGTGGCGCTTGAGGGCTTTGAGGACCGCCATCTGCTCCGGCCCCAGATGGTCCTGGAGAAAGGGGCCCATGAGGCGGCCCACTCCGTGGTGGTGGCTCAGGCTCCCGCCGGCGTCCAGGATGCCGCCGATGATGCTTCGGTGAAAGGCGCGGTAGGTCTCCAGGTCGCTCATGGGGGTGATGAAGATGAAGTAGAGGTTGGTCCCCTGGGGATAAAAATGCGAGGCATGGGTCATGCAGACGGTGCGCGGACGCGCCTTGATGCAGGCGCGTACCCGCCGGTGAAGCCGGTGCAGGCCGTCCCAGGGAACCGTCGTTTCCAGGGTGTCGATGGCGATGCCGAAGTCGTTGAGGTCCTCGCGCAGGTAGGGATCCGAAAAGCGCCCCCGGGCCCAGCGGGCGGTGGGGTATCCGGTCAGATAGAGCCCCCCGTGACGCCGGGCGATGCGCCGCACCTGGCGGTGCAGATTGCGGGTGAATCCGCTCTGCCCGTCGGCCTGGCCGAGCATCAGGCAGCGTCGGCCGGGATCCAGTCCCAGACGGGTCAGGAGCCGGTCGACCAGGGGGTGGCTCAGGCCGTAGAGGTGCATGGCCACGTCGGTCTCCTCCGCGTCCGAGATGCGCAGCACCGAGGGCAGGCCGAACTGGCCCTGGGCGATCTGCCGGGCCGCCTCGACGGCCGCCGCCCAGTCGGGGAAGAAAAAGGCGAAGCGGCGCCGCTGTCCGGGCCGGTGGCGGAAGACTTTCAAGGTGGCCCCCACCAGAACCCCGAAGGCCCCCTCGCTTCCCTTGAGGATCTCGTCGACCCGGGGGCCGGTGGCGGCCGCCGGATAGGGCCGGGTGCAGATCTGGCCCGCCGGGGTCACGTAGTGCTGGGCCAGCACCAGGTCGGCGGCGTCCCCGTAGTAGGTGGATTGCTGGCCGGAGCCCAGGGCCGAGATCCAGCCGCCCACGGTGGAATACTCGAAGCTCTGGGGGAAATGACCCCCGGTGTAGCGGTGGCGGGCCCTGAAGCGCTCCGGGGCCTGGCGCAGGGCCGCCTCGTAGGCCGGACCGCGGATCCCGGCCTCCACGGTGATGGTCTGGTTGGTTTCGTTGAAGTCCAGGACCCGGTTCAGGTGGGTCTGCATCACCAGGGTGATTCCGCCGTGGACCGGCTGAAGACCCAGGGTCACGCTGCTGCCGCCGCCGTAGACGTGAAGGGGGACTTTCTCGGCGTGGCACCAGGCCACCACCCGGCGCACATCCGCCACCGAGCGGGGATGGACCACCGCTTCGGGGATCGGGCCGTGGTCCCCGGAGCGCAAGGCCCAGGCCTCCTCCAGGGTCTGTCCCGTGGCGAAGCGTACCCGGCTGAAGTCGTCCAGGGCCACGTTTTCGGGCCCCACCAGGTCTTCCAGGGTCTGGATCCGGTCCGCGGCCCAGGAGACGGGGCGCCGGCAGCGCACCGCAGCGTCGCCGGTGGCCCGCGGGGCGCCAAAATCCGCGTCGGTCAGCCCCAGCCGCGCCTTGAGCAGGTCGTAGAGGCGCCGGCCGGGGTGTTTGAACCCGTCGGGGGATCCCCACTTGAACACGGCGCGCCAGGAACCGGGGGCCGGCGGGAGGTGGCGCCAGGCAGGGGTGAAGGCGGAACGGAGCATGGAGCGATCCTCGGCGATCCGTGAAGGCGCGGCGGGCGCCGCCTCACGGGGGATGGCGCTGGCGGCGCCAAGGGCCGCCACGCCGTTAGCGGCCGCGCTGCACCGGCGCGCGGGCCGCGGTATGGCCAAACCTTTCCCGATAAGCAAGTTCCTCGGCTTCCCAGCGCCCGTCGTCCCAGCCCAGGACCGGCTGGCAGAGCCGCCGGATGCGCTGCAGGTGGACCTGGCCGGCCCCGGGCAGGATCAGTCCCAGGCGTACGCGCCGCAGGAGCAGGTCGTCCAGGTGCCGCACCCCTTCGTCGCCGGCCGCGTGGACCAGTTCGGCCCAGAGGATCGCGGTGCCGGCCACGGGGGCCAGGGTCGCCGGATCCGCCCGGGCCAACAGGCGGCCGAGGTGGCGGCCGTAGCGCCCCGCCAGGCGGCGGCGGGCGGCGGGCGCCAGGTCGAGTCCGAGGGCGGCGCTGCCGGGCACCGGATCGAAAAGGGCCGGTGGCCGTCCGCGGGTCGCACGAGCCGGCAGCCAGGGCGCCGCCGCGGCCAGGGCATCGGCGGCCAGACGCCGGAAGGTGGTCAGTTTGCCGCCGGTAACGGTCACCAGTCCGTTGTCGACCCACACCGCGTGTTCCCGCGATTCGTCCGAGGGTGCCCGCCGGGAACGGCCGGCCACCACCGGGCGCACCCCGGCCTGGGTGCCGATGAGGTCCTCGGCCCGGATCCTCGCCCCGGGGGCGATGTAACCGACCGCCTCCAGCAGATAGTGGATTTCGGCCGGGGTGGCGCGCGGCTCCAGATCCAGATCCTGGTCGTGATCCAGGTCGGTGGTGCCCGCCAGGACGACGCCGTGCCAGGGCAGCACGAAGACGCCCCGGCCGTCCCGGGGATGGCCGAAGCTCACCGCCAGGGGCAGGGGCAGGCGTGCGGCCGGCAGCACCAGGTGCGAACCGCGCAGGGGGCGCAGGCGGCCCCCCTTGCCCGGGGCCGGGTGCAGCCGCCGGGCCCAGGCGCCGGTGGCGTTGACCACGGCGCGGGCGGTGAAGCGGCGGCTGGCGCCGGTGTCGCTGTCCCGGGCGGCGACGGCGGCGATCCGTCCCCACCGGTCTCGCTCGATCCCCTCGACGGCGGTGTAGTGGAGGGCGGCAGCCCCCAGATCGCGGGCCTCCTGGAGGATGCGCAGCACCAGGCGGGCATCGTCGGTCTGGGCGTCCTGAAAGCCGCAGGCGCCGGTCAGCCCCCCGTCGCGCAGCCAGGGAAGGGTGCGTCCCAGGGTGGCACGGTCCATGAAGCGGTGGGTGCGCCGGCCGGCGATGAGGTCGTAGAGGTTCAACCCGATGCGCATGGCCAGGCGGCCCGGCGGCCGCTCCCGGTAGAGGGGCACCAGAAATTCGAGGGGCTCCACCAGTCCCGGGGCCTGGGCCATCAGATTTTCGCGCTCCGCGACCGCGGCCCGCGTCAGGCCCAGGCGTCCCTGGCGCAGGTAGCGCAGGCCGCCGTGGACTAGCTTGGAGCTGCGGCTGGAAGTCCCCCATGCAAAATCGCGGCTTTCCAGGAGCAGCGCCCTGAGGCCGGCGCGCACGGCCGCCAGCAGGACGCCGGCGCCGGTGATGCCGCCGCCCACCACGATCAGGTCCCATGCCTGGGGCAGATCGGCCAGCTGCGGCCATGTGCGGCTTGGATTTTGCGTTGCGGCCATTTTTGGCGTATGCTCGCGGCTTCGGCAACCACTCCCGGCGGAGGTTCCCATGGATCCCCAGCGGCCCAGAGCGCCCCAAGACTACATCGTTTTTCCCCTGGACGTCCCCTCGGCGGCCGAGGCCCGGTCCCTGGTGGCGGCCCTGGACGGCGCCGTGGGGATGTTCAAGATCGGCCTGGAGCTTTTTGTGCGCGAGGGGCCGTCGGTGGTGGCACTGATGCGCCGCCAGACGAAGGCCGGGATTTTTCTGGACCTGAAGCTGCACGATATTCCGGCCACCGTGGAGCGGGCCATGGGGGCCGCGGCGGCCATGGGGGTGGACTGCGTCACCGTCCACTGCGGCGAGGCGGCGCCCATGCTGGCCGCGGCCGTGCGCGGTGCCGGCGGCCGGGTGGCGGTCCTGGGGGTCACGGTGCTCACCAGCGTGGGGAGCGAGGATCTGCAGCAGGCGGGATTCACCCCGGAACTGGCCCGGGACCCGGTGCGGCTGGTCCTGGCCCGGGCGGCCATGGCCGAGGCCGCCGGCTGCGCCGGGGTGGAGATCGGAAGAGCGTCGTGTAGGGAAAGAGGGTAGATCTCGGTGGTCGC
>CALJLV010000134.1 GCA_937982505.1 uncultured Desulfobacteraceae bacterium
CCGATTCGGGAAAGGCGATTTCCTTGGGCAGCCGCACCGCCTGGCTGCGGTTGCTTTTGAAGATCTTGGTTTGAACGGTGCCCATTGATCGCCTCCTTGGAAAGATGGTGCCTGGCAGCCAGCGTATTATACGACCCATCGAGGATATGTCAATGGGATATACGCCACTTCTGGACTTTTTGACCA
Source organism: uncultured Desulfobacteraceae bacterium (assembly GCA_937982505.1). Lineage (GTDB taxonomy): Bacteria > Desulfobacterota > Desulfobacteria > Desulfobacterales > UBA2174 > UBA2174. Next base: position 187 of record CALJLV010000134.1, read on the forward strand.
AAATGGATTCCGGATCGAGTCCGCAATGACGTAAACGCCACTTCTGGACTTTTTGACGAACGCATCTTTTTCTGTCCCGCCGTGTACTTGGCGCTCACTCCGGTGCCTTGCCGACGGCAAAGAGCTGAAAGCCGATCTTCCGAAGCCTCGCGTGATCGAGGATGTTGCGGCCGTCGAAGATGAAAGCCGGCTTTTGCATGGCATCGTAGATGCGCGGGTAGTCGAGCTGCCCATAGAGCGCCCACGGGGTCATCACCGCGATGGCGTGGCTGCCGGCGGCGGCCTGGTAGGGGTCGCCGATGTAAATGAATTTTCCTTTTACCTTCTCCAGATCCTTGCGCGCATTTTCCAGGGCCCGGGGATCGGAGATTACCACTTCCGCGCCCTCCTCCGCCAATTTTGCAGCGATGGCAAGGGCCGGCGTGTCCCGGGTGTCGCCCGTGTCGGCCTTGAAGGCAAAACCGAACAGGCAGATCCGCTTGTCCGTCAAGGTGTTGAACATGCGGTCGAGCATGTTCAGCACGAAGCGCTCCTTCTGGTGCTCGTTAATCCGCACCACCCCTTCCCAGTAGGCGGCTTCGGTTTCCAGGCCGTAGTGGCGGCAAAGATAGACCAGGTTCAGGATGTCCTTTTTAAAGCACGAACCGCCGAAGCCCACCCCGGCCTTGAGAAACTTGGGACCGATGCGGCTGTCGAGCCCCACGGCCCGGGCCACCTCGTCGATGTCGGCCCCGGTGCGCTCGCAAAGGGCCGTTACCGCGTTGATGGAAGAGACCCGCTGGGCCAAAAAGGCGTTGGCCACCAGCTTGGACAGTTCGCTGCTCCAGATGTTGGCCGTGATGATCCTTTCGCGCGGCACCCAGCCGGCGTAGATGTCCACCAGCACCTGGCGCGCGCGCAGACCCTCGGGGGTGTCCCGCGAGCCGATGAGCACCCGGTCCGGAAATTCCAGGTCGCAAATGGCGCTGCCCTCGGCCAGAAACTCGGGGTTGGAGATCACCTCGAAGCGGATCCCGTTGTTTCCGGCGCTGAGGATACGCTCCATGGCCTGGGCCGTTCGCACCGGCAGGGTACTCTTTTCCACGATGATCTTGGACGATTGGGCGCAGGCCAGGATCTGCCGGGCCGTCTTTTCCCAGTACCGCAGGTCCGCCGCCATGCCGGCGCCCACGCCGTAGGTCTTGGTGGGCGTGTTGACCGATACGAAGATGATCTCGTTTTCCCGGATGCCGCGCGCGATGTCGGTGTCGAAAAACAGATTGCGCCCCCGGGCCGTGCGGACCACCTCGTCGAGACCAGGCTCGTAAATGGGCAGGCGGTCCGAGTTCCACTGGCCGATGCGCTCGGCGTTGATGTCCACCACCGTGACCCGGCAGTCGGGGCACTTGTGGGCGATCATGGCCATGGTGGGCCCGCCGACATAGCCGGCGCCGATGCAGAGGATGGTTTTCATTGATTCAAGATCGGCGCCTTCGGCGCGTTCACTGATAACGGGTCTTGCAGATTCAGGTTTCCTGAACTCCGCCCTGCGGCCCGAGACCGCGCCGGACGGTGGCGCCCCGGCTGACGACAAGGTCCGCGACCCATTCGGGATGGTCCAGATACCAGCGCACGGTCTTGCGGATCCCGCTCTCAAACGTTTCCAGGGGCTTCCACCCCAGCTCCCCGATGACGCGGCCGGCATCGATGGCGTAGCGCCGGTCGTGGCCCGGACGATCGGCGACGTGGGTGATCAGGCGCCGGTACCCGCCCGGCATCCTGCTGGGCCGCATCTCTTCGAGCACATCGCAGATCAGCCCCACGAGCGCGATGTTGGTCCATTCGTTGCTCCCGCCCACATTGTAGGTGCGTCCCGGCGCCCCCCGGCGCACGATGCACTCGATGGCCCGGCAGTGATCCTCCACGTAGAGCCAGTCGCGCACCTGGTGGCCGTCGCCGTAGACGGGCAGGGGTTTTCCGGCCAGGGCGTTGGCGATCATCAGGGGGATGAGCTTTTCCGGAAAATGATAGGGACCGTAGTTGTTGGAGCAGTTGGAAATGGTCACCGGCAGCCCGTAGGTGCGATGCCAGGCGCGCACCAGATGATCGGCCCCGGCCTTGCTGGCGCTGTAGGGGCTGCTGGGATCGTAGGGGGTCTCCTCGCTGAAGCGCCCCTCCGGGCCCAGACTTTGGAAAAGGTGGGCCGCATTTTACAAAGGATTCAGGATTTGGCCCGACCGGACGAGGAAGCCGACAGGTTCAGGGCGATTCCAGGGCCCGGTTGAGCCGCCGGGCGAAGGCTTCCAGGTCTTCCGCGGCAGCCGGAGGCGCCAGGGGCGGCGCGAAGCGCACGGTCACCGGGCCGCGGCGGACGCGGCGCCGCCAGCGCGGCATGAGGGGGTAGGCCCCGGCGATGGCCGCCGGCACCACCGGCACCCCGGCGTCGCGCAGCAGGCGCAGGGCGGTGCGCTTGAAGGGCTGCCGGCGCCCGTCCCAGCAGCGTTCGCCCTCGGGGAAAAGCCCCAGC
>CALJLV010000135.1 GCA_937982505.1 uncultured Desulfobacteraceae bacterium
AAGATGTCCCCGAACTGGATGATGGGCATGGTCAGGGGGATGCCCCGGTAGTCGGCGCCCCAGATGACCTGGGCCAGATTTTCCACCACGATGATCAGGCTGGCCAGGGCCAGGAGCTGATTCAGGCGCGGGGCATTCAGCAGCGGATTGATGATCAGCAGCTGGGTCAGGATGCCGATGAGGCCCATGGCAACGATCCCCAGGAGCATGGCCGGAATCAGGGGAACGTGACATGTCGTATAGAAGAAGTAGATGAAGTAGAATCCCAGCATCACGAACTGCCCGTAGGCCATGTGAATGATCTTGACCACGCCGAAGATCAAATTCAGCCCGAAGGCCAGCAGGGCCAGCACGCCTCCGAGAAGGATGCCGTTGATCAGTGCCATGGTGATCTGTTCGAACATCGGTGCTCCCTAAATCCCCAGATAGGCGGTTTTGATGTAGGGGTTTTTGTCGAAATCGGCGCTGCGCCCCTCGAAAATCAATTTTCCCGACTCGATCAGATAGGCGTAATCGGCCAGCCGAAGGGCCTTGTTGGCGTTCTGTTCCACCAGCAGGACCGTATAGCCTTCCTGTTTCATGGATTTGACGAACTCGAAGACCATGTTGACCACCAGGGGCGCCAGGCCCAGGGAGGGCTCATCGAGCATGATGAGCCGAGGCTGGGCCATGAGACTGCGGGCGATGGCCAGCATCTGCCGCTCACCGCCGCTCAGGGAACCGGCGCGCTGGTTCCTGCGGTCCGCCAGAATCGGGAAAAGCTCGAAAATGCGCGGCAGCCATTGGGCGGTCCGGGCGCGGGCGGACTTGTTGTAGGACCCCACCTTGAGGTTGTCCATGACGGAAAGATGGGGAAACACGCGTCCGCCCTCCGGAACCAGGGAAATCCCGCTTTCGACCACCTGGTGCGCCTCCATGCGATCGATCCGCCGGCCTTCGAACTCGATGGTGCCCAGCCGCGGCTTCTGCAGTCCGGCGATGGTGCGCAGCAGGGTGCTCTTGCCGGCCCCGTTGGGGCCGACCACGATGACGGTCTGTCCCGCTTCGAGTTTCAGGCTGACACTGTCGAGGGCCTGAAATTCCCCGTAGAAAACGTTTATATCGTGTACGCGTAGCATGTCCGCCTTTTTTATACGGGCTAGTCTCGACCCAGGTAGGCCTCGATGACCCGCTCATCTTTGGAGACGCTGGCCGGATCGCCGTCAGCGATCAATACGCCGTAATTGAGCACCACCACCCGTTCCACGAGTCGCATGAGGACGTGCATGATGTGTTCCACCCAGATAATGGTCAGACCGAGCTGCTCCCTGGCCTTCTTGAGGATCTGGGAGGCCTCCTTGAGTTCGTCCTTGTTGAGCCCGCTGAGCACTTCGTCGGCCAGCAGGATCTTCGGTCGGGTGGCCAGCGCCCGGGCGAGCTCCAGTTTGCGCAGGTCCCCGGCCGTCATGCGGCCGGGAGGCGAATCCGGATCGAGGGTCAATCCCACGAAATCCAGCCACTGGAGCGCCTCGTCACGCACCTGGCGGGCAAGATCCCCTCGCCTGGCCTGGGGCGAACCGAACACGGCGCCGATCATGACGTTTTCGGCCACCGTGAGGGACTTGATGGGCTGGGGGATCTGGAAGGTGCGGGCAATCCCCTGCCGGCAGATGTGATTGGGCTTCATCCCGCTGATGTTGCGCCCGTTGAAGACCACGCTGCCCTCGGAAGGCGCAAAGGCGCCTGAAATGACGTTGAACATCGTGGTCTTGCCCGAGCCGTTGGGCCCGATCAGGCCGACGAAGCTGCCCTCGTCCAGTTTGAAGGAGACATCCGTCAGGGCTGAAATCCCGCCGAACACCTTTGTGACATGATTGATTTCAAGCATTGGCACCGCTACCCCTGGTTGTTCCGCCCGAGGCGGCATGAACGGCTTGCGCTTCGGGCCGGGGCCGCGCCTCCTTCCCCGGCCCGAAAGCGACGGCCTTACTTGACGCTGTACGGACTGTCGGCCGGCAGCGGAATGACCGGTGCGGCGGTCTGCAGGGCGTTGGGCCAGGCAATGCTCAGCTTGCCGTTGACCGACTGCGCCACCACCGGATAGGAGCTCAGATTCTGGCCGCCGAGGGCATGTTCCGGCGGCGCGAACTTCACGCCATAGCCACAGGGGGTGGCCCCGTCGGGCAGTTCGATCTCCAGTGAGGCCTTGCGGATCGAATCGGGGCTCAGGTCGCCGTACTTTTCCAGGGCCAGGGGCAGCACGTCGTTGAGCAGAATCCAGGTATGACCGAATCCCTGTGTGGCGTGGGTCGGCGGGTTGCCGTCCTTGAATTTCTCCTCATAGCGCTTGAGAAACTCGCCCACGATGTCGCCCTGCCCCGGGGCCAGCTTGGTGCGATCCAGGAGCTGGGCCGGAGCGGGGTCCACGTTGAAACAGTAGTTCATCAGCTCCCCGCCGGCGGCCTCGGCCAGCTTGGGCAGATTGGCATGACCGGCCCCATGGCCCGCGATGGCCTTGGTCTTCAGACCCAGCTCCCGCGCTTGACGGAAGAACAGCACCACATCGGGAAAGTAGCCGGTGTGCAGGATGGCATCGGGCTTGGCCGACTTGAGCTTGAGGATCAGGGAGGACAGATCGTTGGTCTTGTGCGAATAGGCCTCCTCCATGACCAGATTCATGCCGAATTCCTTGACTTTGGCCAGATTGGCGGCGGCCACGGACGTCCCGTAGGGGCCGTCTTCATAGATCACCGCCACCCGCAGATCCGCGGCGGACTTGGCGCCGAAGCGGTCCAGGTTCTCGTTGAGCATGGCGACGGTGCTCTGGCCCCACTGGGAGCCCATGGGCTGGACCCGGAAGGTGTAGTTCAGGTGGCGGTCCTGGACCACCTTGTCCGAAATGGCGATGATGACCCAGAAGATCTTCTTGTTCTCCTCGGCCATGGGCGCCAGGGGCACCGCGATGGCACTGGAAAAGACCCCCAGCACGACCGGGACGTCCTCGACCGTCATCAGCCGCTGGCCTTCGCGAATGGAGATGTCCGGATTGCTCTGGGCGTCGGCCACCACCGGCACCACCTTGTACTTGCCGGCGATGCCGCCGCGGTCGTTGATCATGTCCACCGCCACCATGGTGCCCTGGTAGCCGGCCAGACCGCCGGCCGGGGCAAAGGCGCCGGTCATGGAAAAGAGGACGCCGAGCTTGAATTCCTTGTCCTGGGCCGCGGCGGTGCCGCACAAACCGCCCACACAGATGCTGAAGACCAACATGGCGATCAAGATTCTTTGCTTCATGGCTTTGGGCTCCTTTACTGAAAGATGGATTGAGGGTAGCTGCCGGCCTCCGCACGGCGCAGGGATCGATAAGACCCCGATGTCCCGACTGTCTTTGCCACGTTCAGCCGACTAGGGCGAAACCACCGCCTTGGAAGTTTGAATGGACATATTGATCAGCCTTTCGATCAATACCGTCTCGAAGGCTTCGGTCTTGGGCCGGTGCGACGGGTAGGAGACGCCCAGGGAGGCTTCCACCTTTCCGGCCTTGTCGAAAATGGGAACGGCGATGGATTTCATCCCCAGGGTCAGCTCCTGATCGGTGCGGGCATAGCCGCGCCGTTTGATCTGATGCAGTTCCTTGAGAAACTGTTTGGGATCGGTTTGCGTAAAAGGCGTGTAGTACTGGAAATCCAGATGGGCGATGAGGGCCTCCAGGTCGAGCGGAGAAAGAAACGCGGCGATGGCCTTGCCCAGGGAAGTGGCATGAATCGGCAGGCGTGACCCGGCGGTCAGATCCAGGTTGACCACATCCTTGGATCGGATGCGCTCGATGGTGACCACTTCCCCGGCCTCGATGATGGCGCAGGACGCGGTGATGTCCATCTCCCGGGTAATATTGTTCAGATACGGCAGCACGCGGGTGCGAAGATCCATGCTTTCCAGGACCCAGCCTCCCAGACACAGCACTTTGGAGGTCAGCCGATAGCGTTTTGACTGCTCGTCATGGAACACGAATCCCATCTGTTTCAACGTGTGAAGGTATCTGCGGGCCGTGGGGAGGTTCAGATGGTTCAGCCTGGCGACCTCGGAAAGGGTCATGGCGGGTTGATGCCGGGTAAACCGGCTCAGCAGGAGCAGCCCCTTGGCAAACGAGGCCACGAAGTCCCGGTCCAACTTGGCCGGCTGGATTTCGTCAACCACCTTCATGGGTCATCCCCACTGTCTGAAGATCAAACCCCGCCTTTGCGCGGCCTGTGGTGTCCATCGGAGCCTCCCCCCTGGCCTGCCGGAATCGCCGGTCTGTGGCGTTCCGGCCCGGGTTGCCAAATGGGCTCTAAAATCTTACGCGATGCGTTACAACGTTATGTCATATGTCATGTGCAAGGGGTCTTAGTTAATGAATTCTATTCTGTCAATCGTTTTTTATCCATGCGGTGAACAAGCAACAGATCGAGGCCTTCTTTTACGGTTCAGAGAACAGACCCTGTTTTTTCAGGCATCTAGAAGATTTTTAATTTTTGGCTATAACTCAGTTTTAGAGCCGGGAATGGACTAGCTTGAGGGGAACGGGGAAGAGGGACGGGGCGTAAGAACCGCTGGCCGGCAAGGCGGCCCTCAAGGCGATCCCTTGCCCTTGCCGGGGGCCAGCAGCCCTTCAAAATAGGCAATGGTCTTTTCCAGTCCGGCATCCAAAGAAACGGTCGGGGCCCACTGGAGGACCCGGCGCGCCTGGGCGATATCGGGCCGGCGCTGGCGCGGATCGTCCTGGGGCAAGGGTTTGAACTCCAGCCCAGAGCGCGATCCGGTCAGCGCGATGATTTTTTCGGCCAGTTCCCGGATGGTAAATTCGCCCGGGTTGCCCAGGTTGATGGGGCCGGTGATCGCGTCGGAGCTGGCCATCAACCGGATCAAGGCCTCCACCAGGTCGTCCACGAAGCAGAAGGACCGGGTCTGGGACCCGTCCCCGTAGAGGGTCAGCGGGCGGCCCTGGAGGGCCTGAACGATGAAGTTGGAAACCACCCGGCCGTCGTTGGGGTGCATTCGCGGCCCGTAGGTGTTGAAGATGCGGGCCACCTTGACGCGCAGCCGATGCTGCCGGTGGTAGTCGAAAAAGAGGGTCTCCGCGCAGCGCTTGCCCTCGTCATAGCAGGACCGCACCCCGATGGGGTTCACGTTGCCCCAGTAGTCTTCCGGCTGGGGATGGACCGCCGGATCCCCGTAGACCTCGCTGGTGGAGGCCTGCAGGATGCGGGCCCGCACCCGTTTGGCCAGGCCCAGCATGTTGATGGCCCCGTGAACACTGGTCTTGGTGGTCTGGACCGGATCGTGCTGATAGTGGACCGGCGAGGCCGGACAGGCCAGGTTGTAGATCTCATCCACTTCCACGTAGAGGGGAAAGGTCACATCGTGGCGCAGCAGCTCGAAGTGCGGATGGTCCAGCAGGTGGACGATATTGGCCTTGGTGCCGGTAAAAAAATTGTCCACGCACAACACATCCTGACCGGCGTCCAGAAGCCGCTCGCACAGGTGCGAGCCGATGAAGCCGGCCCCGCCGGTGACCAGAACCCGCTTGTGCACAGGATACATTTCAGTCCTCCCTCCCTTGGCCGTCCTGGGGGGCGGCCGTACCATCCGGCCCAAACGGCCTCATCCGCTCCCCGGGGGGCTGCCCGCGAGGGCCGACAACCGCCACCGCAAGCCCCTCTTGGGCCAGGGCCTCGGCGGCCCAGCGGGCATCCGCCTCGGTTTCAAAGCCCCCCAGCCCCCCTTGCGGATCGAGGCTGATCCCGATCCGCTGGAGCGCCTCCGGGACATTGCCGGCCATCGCCGCCGCTGTCAGGCGCCAGGGGCGGTAAACCACCATGGGGTCCTCGAAATCCTCGGTTTCGAGCCCCAGGGCCTCCCGGCGGGCTTCGGTGCGACTGGCGTAGCGGCCCCAATAGATGCGATACCAGATCCCGCGTCCGGGAATCCGGGCCGGAGCGGAAAAAACCGGCGCTTGGCGCTCTTTGAGCCGGGCGACGATCTCCAGGGCCTGCCGGGCCTGGTCCACCGAGGCGATCTGGATGGTGTAGGCAGGGGCCGCGGCTGCCGGTTTCCGCGCCCCTGGAAGGCTCGAGGACGCGGTATGGCTTGGGACCGGCCGGGTGGATTCGCCAGACGGCGCCGCGGTCCGCGGAGCGGATGCGGCCATTGGGGATGCGCCGGTTCGCGCATCCGCCTGGGACGGGGCCTGGCACCCTGGGCCAGGCACCAGGCGCCAGGCCCGGCGGTTTTCGTACAAGGCCAGGCGCTGGCGGTATTCGGCGGCCCGGGCACCGGAGCCGTGCATGTCGAGGACCTGCGCCTGAATCAGCCGGGCGATGTCGAAGCGGCCAAGTTCGGCATAGGCGGCGGCCAGGGAGTCGAAAACGGCCGCCTCCCGGCTCAACCGCGAAGCCCGGCGGGCCAGCGCCAGGGCCCGCACCCCATCGCGCAGGCCGTCTTCCGGGCAGGTGGCGAAAAACCAGGCCAGGTGGTTGAGCAGGGCCGGATCGTCCGGCGACAGATCCCAGGCGCTTTGAAAATCCGCCAGGGCGGCGCTCCAGCGGCAGAGGGTCTGAAAGACGGTGCCCCGCAACAGATAGACTTGGAAATCCCGGGGAGTCAGGTCCGCCAGGCGCTGGCAATCGGCCAGGCAACCGGCGTAGTCCTCCCCCTCGAACCTGGCCGCGGCGCGCTGGTGCAGGGCCGGAACGTCATCCGGAGCCAGGTAAAGCACCTTGTCCAGCGCCTGGAGGGTACCTGCCAGGTCGCCGCTCCGGCGCCTCTCCAGGGCCCGGCGGCGATGGCTTTCGAGGTCGTCCGGCGCAGCGGAAACCACAGGAGCCGCTTCGAGGAGGGGCCGGTCCGCCGCATCCGGCCCTTGTGCCGCGTGGTCCGAGGACCCGCCGGCGTCCATGGGCCAGAAGAACAGGAGGATCACGACCGTCAGCAAGGTTGCGCATCGCAAGGAAGAGATGGTGCCCGGGACCGGAATCGAACCGGTACGGTGCATGGCACCGAGAGATTTTAAGTCTCTTGCGTCTACCACTTCCGCCACCCGGGCAGTGGACTGCATAGGCTGGGATCATCTTCCGGCGTTGAAAAGGGTTTCCATGTGCGGCCAACCTGCACCTCGAGGGAATCCCCTGCGCGCATCGAATGCACCGCATATAGCCCAAGAAAATGTAAATTTGAACCAAAATCAAACCATGGCGTCTACCCTTGGGGCTTCTCGGTGGGCGCACTGGCCCGATCCTGCTTCCACGCCTCGCAAAGGCCGCTCTGGCGGCAGTAGCGGGCCAGTTCATCCACCTCGGTGCGATCCCAGAGGCGGATCCCCACCCGGTAGGCCGCCCGGCCGATGAGGTGGGCCGAAACCGGTGCGGTGAGCAGCAGGAAACAGATGGCCGCCAGGGCCCGCAGGGTCAGGCCGGTCTCCGTACCCTGGATCGCCGCGGCCAGCAGAATCAGCCCCGCCCCCAGGGTTCCAGCCTTGGTGGCGGCATGCATGCGCACCAGCAGATCCGGCAGACGTACCACCCCCACGGCAGCCACCAGCGCGAACAGCGCACCGGCGATCATCAATCCGGCGGCCAGCAGATGGCTCATAACCCCTCCTCATCGTCCCGCCGGGCGGCGGCTTGCCGCTGCCGCCAGCGGGCCAGGGCCACCGTCCCCAGAAAGGCCACCAGGGCATAGGCGATGGCCACGTCGAGAACCGCCGGATGGCCCGTGCGCACCGACAGGGCCGCCAGAAAGGCCACGATGAGCACCGAGATCAGGTCCAGGGCCACGATGCGGTCGGCCGCGTCCGGGCCGCGCACCAGGCGGACTCCCGCCAGCAGCATGCCCAGGGCCAGCAGCACCAGGGCCGCTCCGGCGGCCGCCTGCAGTATCTGGGCGTCGGTCATCGCAACACCTCCAGGACACGGCGCTCGATCCCGTCCTTGATCTGCCCGCGCACCGCCTCGATATCATCCATGAACATGACATGCACATAGAGGGTTTGCCGGTCCTCGGAAATGTCCAGGCTCAGGGTGCCGGGGGTCAGGGAAACCAGATTGGCCACCAGGGTGATCTCCAGGTCGGTGCGCGCCGCCAGGGGGACGCCCACGATTCCCGGCCGGCTGGTGTGCCGCGGGGTAAGCACGTCCCAGAGCACCCGCAGGTTGGACACCAGCAGCTGGCAGACGAAGTATCCGGCCAGACGCAATGCCCGGGGCAGGCGTTCGAAATAGGGATCATCGCCGTAGAGCGGCCGCGTGATCCACAGGGCCATGAACCCCACCGCATACCCGGCCGTGACCCCGGTCACCGAAAACTCTCCCAGTACCGCGGAAAACCCCACCGCCAGCAGACCGTTGAGCACGAACAGGTTCATCCCGCCCCTCCCTTCAGAACCGCCGCCACATAGGCCTCGGGGCGCAGCAGGGCCTCGGCCGCGGCGGCGGCCACCCGATAGACCGGTTCGGCCCCCAGGCCGATGGCGACCGTCAGGATGGCCAGGACGGCCACCGGCACCACCCGCCACAGCGGGCTTCCCGGCTCCACGGCGGCCTCGGCCGCGGGGCCGGCCGGTGGTTCTTGCCAGAAGGCTTCGGCCCAGATCTTGGTCATGGAATAGACGGTGAGCAGCCCCACCACCACCGCGGCGGCCACGGCCGCCACCGCGTCGGCCTCGATGCCGGCCCGGATGAGGATCATTTTGGCCCAGAACCCGCTCAGGGGCGGGAATCCAGCCAGTGAAAAGGCCGGGATGAAAAAAAGGGCGGCCAGCAGAGGCCGCCGGCGGTAAAGCCCGCCCAGCCGGGTCAGATCGAAGGCGCCCCCGGCTTGATGCATCAGGCCGCCCACCAGAAAGAGGTTGGCCTTCACGACGATGTGATGGACCAGATAGAAGACCGTCCCGGCCAGGGCCAGGGGGGTCAAGAGGGCCAGCCCCAGCACCATGTAGCCCACCTGGCTGATGATGTGAAACGCGAGGATGCGCCGTACGTCCCGGTGGGCCGCGGCCCCCAGGACCCCGCTGGCCATGGTCAGAACGGCCAGGGTCAGCAGGACCGGCTGGATGGTGGCGGCGTCGGCGGCAAAAACCAGGGTCGTAATGCGCATCAGGGCGTAGACCCCCACCTTGGTCAGCAGCCCGGCAAAGACGGCCGCCACCGACGGCGCCAGGGATGGATAGGCCGCCGGGAGCCAGAAATAGAGGGGAAAAACGGCCGCCTTGATGCCGAAGGCCGCCACGAAGAGCATCAGCACGGCGGTGCGCAGGGCGGGGTTGTCCACTCGGGCCAGCTTGAGGTGCAGATCGGCCATGTTCAAGGTTCCGGTCATCCCGTAGACCAGTCCCAGAGCGGTGAGGAAAAGCAAGGTGGCCACCAGGTTGATCACCACGTACTTGACCCCCGCGTCCAACTGCCCGCGGTGCTGGGCGAGCACCAGCAGCCCGAAGGAGGTCATGAGCATGACCTCGAACCAGACGTAAAGATTGAACAGGTCCCCGGTGAGAAAAGCGCCGCAGATGGCGGCCAGCAGAATGTGCAGCAGGGGATAGAACCCGTGGCCCACCTGGTCCGGATGGATGTCGTGGCGGCCATAGGCCATGGCGGCCAGGCCGATCAGGGCGGCGATGACCACCATCAAAGCCCCAAGGGGGTCGGCCACCAGGCTGATGCCGAAGGGAGCCGGCCACCCGCCCATCTGCACCACCTGGATCCCGCCGGCCAGCACCCCTTCGAGCAGGCGCAGCGCCAGGGCCAGGTGCAGCCCCCCTCCGGCCAGGGCCAGCAGGTGGGCCGCGCGGGGAGAGGAACGCAGCCCCATGCCGGCCACGGCAAACGCCAGCGGCAAGGTCACCACCATGGCGGCCAGATGGCTCATGGACCGCCCTCCCCGTTCCCTTCCAAGGATTCGGCTTCGGCCGCGCGCATGGCCTCGGTGTCCACCGTGCCCAGGGCCTGGTAGGCGCGGTAGAACAGAACGAAGACAAAGGCCAGAAGGGCAAACCCGATGACGATGGCGGTGAGGATCAGGGCCTGGGGCAGGGCGTTGGCCACCACCTGCCCCGGGACGCGCTGGCCGGCGTCGATGAGGGGCGGGGGCAGGACCACGGCCCGGCCGGCGGCCAGGATCAGCAGATTGACCGCGTTGCTGGCCAGCACCAGGCCCAGGATGAAGCGGATCAGATCACGGCAGAGCATCAGATAGATGCTCACCGCCACCATGGCGCCCACCAGCAGAGGGAGCAGGATCTGCATGCTCAGTGCTCCTCGAGGGCCAGCACCAGGGTCAACACCGCGCCGAGAACCGCCAGAAAGACACCGGCATCGAAAATCAGCGGGGTGCCCAAGGCCGGCCCGGCCTCGGGCGTCCACCACAACCCGGTGAGAAAGGGCTCGGCCCATAACAGGGGCAGGATGCCCGCTGCCAGGGCCATGGCCAATCCGGCGGCGGTGATCTGGCGCGGATCGGCGCGCAGGGCCCGGCGCACCGCGGCCGGCCCCTCGGCCAGGACAAAGAGGGCAAACCCGGTGGCCGCCACCAGGGCGGCGGCGAACCCGCCGCCGGGCAGATGGTGGCCGCGCCAGAGCAGATAGACGGCAAAAACCAGGATCAGTCCCACCAGCAGGCGGGTGGCGGTACTCAGAATCACCGATTGCACGGCTTTCCTCCGCAGATCAGGGCCAGGCCGGCCAGACCGGCCACGGCCACGACCACGATTTCCCCCAGGGTGTCGAAGCTGCGAAAATCGACCAGAATCACGTTGACGATGTTGCGGCCATGGGCCTTGGTGTAGCTGTAGGCTTCGTAGTAAGCGGTAACGCTGCGGTCCAGCTCGCTGCCGCCCACCGCCAGCAGCAGGCCGGCCACCAGGGTGCCGGCGGCCAGGGCCACCGCGGCGTTCAGAACCCGCCGGCCCGGGGACGAAAGCGGTCTGGGCAGCGGCGGCAGCCGCAGCAGCACCAGGGCCACGATGATGACCGTCAAGGTTTCCACCAGCAACTGGGTCAGGGCCACGTCCGGCGCTCCGTGCCACAGGAAGATCATGGCACTGCCGGCCCCCACCACCCCCAGGCCGCAGACGGCCAGCAGTCGGGTCCGCGCAGCCACCACCACCGCCAGGGCCGCCGACATGAGCGCCACAAGCAAGATCTCCACCAGCGCCAGCGTTTCCAGGATCGGATCGATCGCCGGAAGATTGAATCCGGCCCGTAACGCCGGGATCCCGGCCCCCGCCACGACGGCCATGAAAATGACGGCCAGGTAGCGCTGCAGGGAGCCGTTCTGCACGATCCGCGTATGATGCGCGGCGAAAACGGCGGTAAATTCCAGAAGCCGGGCATAGATCCGCTCCGGGGAGAAGGGCGGCCTCTGTTCCAGTGCCCCGATGAGCCGCGCCAGGGCACCGCGCCCGGCATAGGCCAGCGCGCCGAACACCAGGGTGACCACGCTGAGCAAGAGCGCCTCGTTGAAGCCGAAGAAGCGCTTGAGATGAATCTGGTCCGCCTGGGGGTGGAAGGCCAGCACCGCCGGTTCGATGAGGTGCCGGCCCACCCAGTCCGGACAGACGCCGAAAAAGATCCCCAGCCCGCCCAGCATTAGGGGGCCGAGCCACATGCCGGCGCCGGCCTCCCGGGGCGTGTCTCCCGGGACGCGCAGACGGCCGGCAAAGACCCGCAGCAGGAGAATGGCGGCCACCGCGGTCATCAGGGCGTTGGAGACCAGAGCCGCCAGGGTGGCGAAATCCGGAAAAAGATCCTCGGTCAGAGCCCCCTTGTACATGATCTCCTTGCCCACGAAGCCGAAAAAGAGGGGGAACCCGGCCATGGACAGGGCCGCGGCAGCGGCGGCCAGGCCGGTGAGCGGCATGGCCCGGCCCAGACCGCCCAGGTCCGGCAGGTGCCGGGAGCCGGTTTGGTGGTCGATGGTGCCCACCACCAGAAACAGCGCCGACTTGTACAGGGCATGCACCATGAGAAAGGTCATGGCGGCGGTGAGGGTGGGTGTGGTGCGCCCGCCGAGAAACATGGTCATGATGCCCAGGGCCATGATCGTGGTGTAGGCCAGGAGGCGCTTGAGGTCCTTTTGGCCCATGGCCAGAAAAGCCCCCAGCAGGGCCGTGATGGCGCCCACCACCACCAGGGTCCCCATCCAGGCGGCGGTGCCCCCCAGGACCGGGTGCAGCCGGGCCATCAGGTAGATCCCGGCCTTGACCATGGTGGCCGAGTGCAGAAAGGCGCTGATGGGGGTGGGGGCCGCCATGGCGTTGGGCAGCCAGAAATGAAAGGGAAACTGGGCCGACTTGGTCAGGGCGCCCACCAGGATGCAGACCAGGGCCGGCAGATAGAGGGGGTGGGCGCGCAGGGCCTGGCCCCGGGCCACGAGGGCCGAAACGTCGGTGGAGCCGGCCATCCGGCCCAGCAGAAGGATGCCCACCAGCAGGACCAGTCCTCCGGCCCCCGTGACCAGCAGGGCCTGGCGGGCGTTCGCGCGCGCCGCCGCCTGATCGTGTTCAAATCCGATGAGCAGATAGGAGGTGAGGGTCGTCAACTCCCAGAACACGAAGAGGGCCACCAGGTTGTCCACCAGCACCAGGGCCAGCATCGACAGCATGAAGGCCGACAGCAGGGCGTAAAAGCGCAAGCGGTGCGGGTGGCCACCGAGGTAGACCCCGCAGAACACGAAGACCACGGCCCCCACGAAACTGACAATGAGCACAAAAAGCAGGCTCAACCCGTCGACGTTCAGGTTGAGGCTGACGCCCAGGCTCGGCACCCAGTCCAGGACCACGACGCGCTGCGCGCCCGCGGCGCTGGCAGGGACCCGGGCGGCAGCCGCTAGGAAAATGGCCAGGGGCAGCAGAGCGGGCAGCCAGCCGGCCCGGGCATCGGCATGGCGATGAGCGGAGTGCGCGGCCATCGGACTACTGGGTCAAAAAGAGCGGCCGATCGGCCTTCTGGATCAGATCGAGCACCGTGTCGCCCAGAAGCCGGCGGCGCAGCAAGCCCCCCATCCCGTTGCCCAGGACGATGAGGTCGTAGCCTTTTTCCTGCGCGTAGCGCAGCATGTCGGTGCGGGCATCGCCAGCCAGCACGGCGGTCTCCGGCTCAACCCCGTGGGCTCGGCAGTAACCGGCGGCCTCGGCCACCAGGTCCTCGCCCAGCCCGGGGCGCTCCTCGAAGTGAACGATCCCGAGCCGTAATTCCGGCCAGAGGTTCATCTGCACGAAACGGCGCATGGCCTTGGCCGATCCCATGGACCCGCTGTAGGCCACCAGGGCCGAACGGATCTGGCGGTGCTGGGGCGAAACGGCGATGATGGGCCGCACCCCGCTGGAGACCAGACGGATCACCGATTCACGCGGTTCGCTGGCCAGGCCGCATTGGCTGGAGAAATCGCAGTCGAAGAGGCTGCGCAGGCCAAAGAGGGTCAGGTCGGCGTAACGCGACAGGGCGATCAGGCCTTCGAAGGGATCGGCGGTTTCCCGTTCCAGGCGGCACTCGATGGCGGCTTCGCGGCAGGCGGATTCCAGTGTCGTGAGGGTCTCTTCCAGGGCTTCGCGGGTCACTGCCAGACGCCGTTCACGCATCTTCTCGGCATAAGCCGCGGCGCCCAGGGGGACCGGTCCCACCTGGCCGAGGCGTTTGGGATCCACCACGGTGACCCCGACGATCGACGCCCCGTGGCGTCCGGCCAGTTCCACCGCCTGGCGGATGGCCACGTCGGTAAAAGGGGTGCCGCCGAGTCCAACCAGAATGCGTTTGATCACGGTCCACCTCCTGCTTCTGATTTTTCAATCGTTTCGTGATAGGTTGGAGGAATGCCAAGCCAACGACATTTCCTGCGCGACGAAAATTTCGCACGGCGCATTTACGCCTGGGCCGATGAAGCGGTTGCCCATGAGCTGGATCGGCTGCAGCGTTCAGCGGCTGGCGTTGCAAGCTGCCGAGCCGGCTGCTGCCACTGTTGCCGTTACCATATTTTGATCAACGTCGTCGAGGCCCAAACCCTGGCACTGTATGTCCAGCGGAAGATGACGCCGGTCCAGATCCACGCGCTGCGGGCCAGAACAAAACGCTGGCACCAGTGGAACGATTCCGGGCCGGGTCGATATCCGGCGGGCGCCATCGGTGGACCGGCGGATTTTTCCGGCTACCGGCACTTTTGTCCACTCCTGGTGGATGGACGATGCAGCGCCTATCCGGCCAGACCGCTCGTTTGCCGAGCGCATTTTGTCTCTTCCAACCCTGCGTTGTGTCACGCGGCCAATGACCCGCAAACCACGGCAGACGCCCCGGCGGTGCTCATGGGAATCGCGATGGCCACCCATCTCCCTTTGAAGGCCATCAAGGATCGCATCGAAGCGGCGGGGATGGAGTTCAGCCGTTCGCAGATGCTGCTGCCGCACTGGCTGGCGATTCAGATGGGATGGGGATTCGCCGTCCAAGCGCCCTGAATCCGGGCGGCCTCGGCCACTGGGCCCGGCAGGCGCAGGGACCCCGGAAACACCCGTTCGCAGACTCTCCCAAACGTCCGGGAATCAACCAATCCACCAACCGCAGGGCACGCATCGAAACCGATCCGCCATCCACTCCCGCCACCACAAAGCTCACCGGCCCGGCCTCACGGCGCAGCCCCAGCGCATGGAAAATCGGATCTGATCGAGTTCGCCGGGTGAACCGCTGAAATCGTGGATGCTGACCGGCGCCCGGCTCGCGGCCATCATGATGCCAAAACGGTTGGAAAAGGTTTTCCAGGCAAGAAAAAAAGGGCCCCGATTTTCATCGGAGCCCCTTGATTATATTCTGGAGGCGGCAACCGGATTTGAACCGGTGAATAACGGCTTTGCAGGCCGCTGCCTTACCACTTGGCTATGCCGCCGTGGAGCGGGAAACGGGATTTGAACCCGCGACTTCGACCTTGGCAAGGTCGCACTCTACCACTGAGTTATTCCCGCCCGTCAAGATCCGGCATCATTCATCAATCGGACCGCTTTGTCAAGCCCCAAAACCCATGATCATCCGTTGAACTGCATCAGGCGCCGGAAGCGCACGAAGTAATCGATGCCCGACCAGAGGGTCAGAATCAGCGCGATCCAGAGAAAGAATCCACCCACCTGGGTAAAATCGATGCCCAGCAGGGGATAGTGGATCAGGAGCGGGATGATGGCGGCAATCTGAAACCCGGTCTTGTACTTGCCCAGGCTCGAGGCGGACAGGTCCTCCTTGCTCTCGGCCATGAAGTTGCGCAGCCCGGTGACGGCCAGCTCCCGACCAATGATGACGCAGATCATCCATGACGGGGCCCATCCCAGGCCGGTGAGCATGATAAAGGCCGTGGACACCAGGAGCTTGTCGGCCAGGGGATCCATGATCCGGCCGAAGTTGGACACCATCCCGTGCTCCCGGGCCAGATATCCGTCGAAAAAGTCGGTGATCGCCGCCGCGGAGAAAATCACCGCCGCCATAAAACTGTTGATGCGGTTGGGAAACAGCATCAGCACCACGATCAGGGGAACGGCCACGATCCGTCCCAGGGTCAGAAAATTGGGGTGCAAGATCCGCCGGGCCATGGTTTTCATCGCTGCGATCCTAGTGCCGAAAAGGAGAACACCGAGCCGCTAGCGCCGGGCCTTTTCCCAGTCCGCCAAAAAGGCCTGGAGCCCCTTGTCGGTAAGCGGATGGGCCGCCAGCTTGGCCAGAACGTTGAAGGGGATGGTGGCGATATCCGCGCCCATGAGGGCCGACTCGAGCACGTGCAGCGGATGGCGCACGCTGGCCACGATCACCTCGGTGTCAAAATCGTAGTTGCTGAAGATGTCCACGATCTGTTCCACCAGCACCAAGCCGTCCTGGCTCACGTCGTCCAGGCGCCCGACAAAAGGGCTCACGTAGGTGGCGCCGGCCTTGGCCGCCATGAGGGCCTGAAGGGGCGAGAAGATCAGCGTCACGTTGGTCTTGATCCCTTCGGCCGTAAGGATCCGCACCGCCTTGAGGCCTTCGACCAGCATGGGAATCTTGACCACGATGTTGGTGTGGATCTTGGCCAGCTCGCGGGCCTCGCGCACCATGGCGTCGCTGTCCGTGCCAATCACTTCGGCGCTGATGGGGCCGTCCACGATCTGGCAGATCTCACGGATGAGGGTTTCGAAGGGACGCCCCTCCTTGGCGATCAGCGACGGGTTGGTGGTCACCCCGTCCACCATCCCCATGCGGTTGGCTTCCTTGATTTCCTCCACATTGGCCGTGTCGATGAAAAATTTCATGCCCTCAGTCTCCCTGATGGTTCATTGGTCATCGGTCGCAAATAACCGTTCTCGAATTTCCAGTTTCACATCGCGCACACTTCCTGGTCGGCCAGGGCCGGATCGGACAACAGCTCCGCCATGGTCTTGCCCAGCCGAGGATGGCGTTCTTCCGGGCCTATATCACATAGGGGCTGCAGTACAAAACGTCTTTTGTGCAGCCGCGGGTGGGGCAGCACCACAGGACCGCTGTCCAGCACCAGCCGGTCGTAGAGCAGAATGTCCATGTCCAGGGGCCGCGGGCCGAAACGCGGCCCGCCGTCCCGCCGGCCCAGCCCCTGCTCGATGGCCTTGAGCCGCTGGAGAAGGGCCGGGGGATCCAGCCGGGTCTCGATCAGGGCCGCGCCGTTGACGAACCAGTCCTGGTGGACGTAATCCTGTGGAGCGGTGCGGTAAAAGCGGCTCACCGCCACAATCCGCCCGGCGCCGCACCCTTCGAGGGCCGCCAGGCCCTGGCGGCAGGCGGCCAGCTTGTCGCCCATGTTGGCGCCTACCCCGATGTAAACCCGGTGCCGGCAGCCTGGGGTTCCGGCGCGGTCAATCCCGCCAGGCATCGTCATGGAGTTCTCCCCTGCAGATCAGGCGCGCCTCGCCTTGCAGGCGCACTCGCTCAAAACCCTGGGCGGTGACATCGAAATCTACGGCCAGCCGGCTGCCGCTGCGGGTTTCCACGGTTACCGGGCCCGGCCATCCGAAACGCGCCGCGGCCGCCAGGGCCGAGGCCGCGGCGCCCGTGCCGCAGGCCAGGGTTTCAACTTCCACCCCCCGTTCGTAGGTGCGCACCGCCAGGTGGCCGGAGCCCCGCACCTGGACGAAGTTGGCATTGGTCCCCGCCGGTGCGAAGCGCTGATGCTGTCGGATCTGGCGGCCCGTGGCGACCACGTCGACGGCCTCCAGATCCGACACGAAGATCACGGCATGGGGAACCCCCGTGTGGATGGCATCCGCCGCGATGGCGCGCCCCTCCAGCTCAAGGATCAGGTCCCGGCGCAGCGGCCCGGGCCGGGTCAGGGACACCACCACCTGGTCGCCGCGCATCTCGGCGGCGATGATCCCGGCGATGGTGCGAAACCGCATCCGCTCTCCGGCGATCCCCTCGAGAAAGGCGAACCGGGCCGCGCAGCGCGCGCCGTTGCCGCACATTTCGGCCGTGCTGCCGTCGTCGTTGAAAAACCGCCAGGAAAAATCCACCTCGGAATCCGTTTCAAGGAGGATCAGACCGTCAGCTCCCAGGGAAATCCGCCGGCGGCAGACGCAGCGGGCCAGTTCAGCCGCCTCCGGACCGATCGCGCCGCCGCGGTTGTCGATGAGGATGAAATCATTGCCCGCCCCGCTCATCTTGGCAAAGGCGACCGGTCCGGTTGGCAGCGTCATGCTCAACTCCATGGATCCCGGTTCAAGGCAGGACATGAACCAGGTTGGAATCGGCCAGGGGGGTGCGCCCCTTCAGCGCCGTCACCTTGTAGACATAGCGGAAGCCGGGTTCCACCGCGTCCTGCCAGGTGAGGGTCCATTTCCGGCCGAGGGGACGCTGGGACCTGTCCGGGTTCACGGTCCCCAGAGACTGGAAGAGCAACGGACACCCCTCGCAGGTTTCGGCGCCGAGCCGTGCGCGGTAGACCCGGTAGGCGGTGGGCAGCTCGGGGGCCGGACCGGACGGAACGCTCCAGGTGAGCACGGCTGTTCGGTTTTCCAGGCGCACGGCCAGATCGGCGACCGGGGGCGCTGCCACGCTGCGGGGAGCCAGCGGCGGCCCTTTGCGCCCGCATCCGGCCGTCAACAGGCCGAGCAGCGCCACCCCCAGGAGGAGGGCCACGATGGGCCGGCCAGGGCTCTGCCGGTGCGATCCGCGGCTGGGAAGACGGATCACGATGCGTTGGCCTCCGTTTCCGGATCCAATTCCTGATTCAGCTGTTCCAGGGCCCTGGCAATGGCCGCCGCGACCTGTTCGGTGGCCGTTCCGCCATAGGACCGGCGCCTGGCGATCATCTGCTCCGGGCTGAGCAGATCGAAGACCTCCTGCTCCGCGGCCGGTGCAAAACGGCGCAGCGCTTCGAGGCTCAGCTCGTGCAGTTCCTTGCCCTGTCCCAGGGCATGGGCCACGGCCTGTCCAGTAAAGGCGTGGGCCTTACGGAACGGGACCCCGCGCATCACCAGGTAGTCGGCCAGGTCGGTGGCGTTGAGGAATCCCCGGGTGCAGGCCTGGCGCATCCGGTCGGCGCGCACCTGAATATGGGGCAGCATCCGGGCGCAGACCTCCAGGCAGGCCTGGAGGGTGTCCACCGTGCGAAACAGCGGCGCCTTGTCCTCCTGCATGTCCCGGTTGTAGGCCAGAGGCAGGCCCTTCATGAGGGTCAAGAGCGCCATCAGGTCCCCGAACACCGTGCCGGCCTTGCCTCGAATCAGTTCGGGCACATCGGGATTCTTCTTCTGGGGCATGATGCTCGATCCGGTGGCAAAGGCATCCGGCAGTTCGATGAAGCCGAATTCGCGGCTGCTCCAGAGCACCAGCTCCTCGGCCAGACGCGACAGGTGCACCATGGCGATGCTGGCCGCCGAGAGGAACTCGAGGATGAAGTCTCGATCGCTCACCGCGTCGATGCTGTTTTCGGCCACCCGGGAAAAGCCGAGCAGCTCGGCCGTGTAGTGCCGGTCGATGGGATAGGTGGTGCCGGCCAGCGCCGCCGCCCCCAGGGGCATCACGTCGATGCGCACCAGGGCGTCGGCAAAACGCGCCTGATCCCGGGAGAACATCTCGTAGTAGGCCATCAGGTGATGGGCCAGCAGCACCGGCTGAGCACGCTGCAGGTGGGTGTAGCCGGGCATCACCACCTCGGTGTGCCGGACGGCCAGTGCCACCACCACCCGGCGCATCTGGCGCAGCCGCGCGATGGTCTGCCCGGTCTCCGCGCGCAGGTAAAGCCGGGTATCCAGCGCCACCTGATCGTTGCGGCTGCGGGCCGTATGCAGTTTCTGGGCCACCTTACCCACGTCCTGCAGGAGCCTGGCCTCGATGTGCATGTGGATGTCTTCCAGGCTGTCGGAAAATTCGAACTGCCCACGCTCGATATCCCGGCGGATCCGCCCCAGCCCCTCCACCAGGGTGGCCGCCTCTTCCTCGCTGATGATCCCGGCCCGGGCCAGCATCCGGCAGTGGGCCACGCTGCCCTCGATGTCGCAGGCGTAAAGACGCCGATCCACCGCGTGCGAACTGGTGAAGGCCTCCACCACGCGGTCGGTTTTCTCGCTGAAGCGCCCTTCCCAGGGTTTCTCCGTCATGTTGAAAATTCCATTTAATGGATAGCGTAAAGCATCTCAGCGGGCCGCAGCGGTCCGACTGTCCGACTTGTCAGACCGCTGCGACGGATCGTTCATTCACCCCTGCACCATCCGGGCGATGCGCAGGCGCAGGGCGTTGAGGCGGATGAAGCCCTCGGCGTCCTTTTGCCGATAGACCTCGTCGGCCTCGAAGGTGGCAAAATCCTCCCGGTACAGGCTCAGATCGCTCTTGCGGCCGTTGACCCGGCAGTTGCCCTTGAACAGCTCCAGACGCACCACCCCCGACACGTTGGCCTGGGCCTGGTCCATCAGGTTCTGCAGCAGTCGCATCTCGGGCGAAAACCAGAACCCGTTGTAGATGAGCTGGCTGTACTTGGGGATCAGGCCGTCGCGCAGGTGCATCACCTCCCGATCCAGCGTGATGGATTCCATGGCCATGTGGGCGGCCCTGAGAATCGTCCCCCCGGGGGTTTCGTAGACCCCCCGCGACTTCATGCCCACAAAGCGGTTTTCCACCAGATCCACCCGGCCGATCCCGTGCTCGCCGCCGAGCCGGTTGAGCTCGGCCAGCATGGCCGCCGGTGACAGCGGACGCCCGTCGATGGCCACCGGATCGCCCTGGACGAAGGTCACCTCGATGGTCTCGGGCCGGTCCGGGGTCTGGTCCAAATTGCGGGTGCGGATGAACATCTGCGGATCCGGGGCCTGCCAGGGGTCTTCCAGGACCCCGCCCTCGTAGCTGATGTGCAGCAGATTGGCGTCGGTGCTGTAAGGTTTTTCCCGGGTGGTGGGCACCGCGATGCCGTGGCGGCGGGCAAAATCCATCAGGGCGGTGCGGGAGTTCAGATCCCATTCGCGCCAGGGCGCGATGATCCGGATCGTGGGGTCGATGGCCAGGTAGGCCAGTTCAAAGCGCACCTGGTCGTTGCCCTTGCCCGTGGCCCCGTGGCTGACGGCGTCGGCGCCTTCGGCGGCGGCGATCTGCATCTGACGCTTGGCGATCAGGGGCCGTGCGATGGAGGTACCCAGCAGGTACTGGCCCTCGTAGAGGGCGTTCGCCCGGAAGGCCGGAAAGACGTAGTCGCGGACGAATTCCTCCTTGAGATCCTCGACATAGACCTGACTCGCCCCGGTACGCCGGGCGTTGGCCTCCACATCGCTCAAAACGTCGGGCTGGCCGATGTCGGCCGAGAACGCCACCACCTCGCAACCATAAGTTTCGATGAGCCACTTGAGGATCACACTGGTGTCCAGACCGCCGCTGTAAGCGAGCACAACCTTGTCGACCTTGGGGGTGTTGTTCACGGATCAACGCTCCTTCAAGAACCAAAAGTATTAAAAAGAAAACCTCAATTCGGATCGGCCGGACCCATCGGGCGGAAGCCCTGGTGGCGCTCGAACCCAGTTTCCAGCTTCACCCCATCAGCCACTCCAGAATCGCCTTGGCCATGTGCATCTTGTTTTCGGCCTGACGCCAGACGGCCGATTGGGGGCCTTCCAGAACCTCGGCGCTGATCTCTTCGCCCCGATGGGCCGGCAGGCAGTGAAGCACCATGGCGTCGGCAGCGGCGTGGCTCAGCAGGGCCGCGTCGAGGGTAAAACCGGCAAAGGCGGCCAGCCGCTCGGCCTCCTGCCCCTCGTGGCCCATGCTGGCCCAGACATCGGTATTGATGACGTCCGCCCCGGCCATGGCGTGCCGAGGATCGTGGCTCAAGGAAATGGTCGCCCCGGCCCGCTCGGCCCGTTCCTGAAATTCGGCCCGCGGCCGGTAGGTGTCCGGGCAGGCCAGGCGCAGATCCAGGCCCAGCACGGCGGCGACGTTGAGCCAGGAATGGGCCATGTTGTTGCCGTCGCCGAGCCAGCAGAACTTCAGGCCCTGGTAGCCGCCTTTGACTTCCATGACCGTCATCAGGTCAGCCAGGACCTGGGTCGGATGAAAGTCGTCGGTGAGGGCGTTGATCACCGGAATAGTGCCGTGCGTGGCGTAGTCGATCACCGTTTGCTGGGCGTAGGTACGGATCACCAGCGCGTCCAGGTATCCGCTCAGCACCCGAGCCGTGTCCGCGATGGGCTCGTTGCGGGCCAGCTGGGTGTCCCGGGCACTGATGAAGATGGCCGTCCCACCCAGCTGGGCCATGGCCGCCTCGAAGGCCACCCGGGTGCGGGTCGAGGCCTTATCAAACAACAGCCCCACCGCCTTGCCCAGCAGGGGTCGGTCCACGATGCCCTGCCGGTGCCGGGACTTGAGTTCCAAGGCCCGGTTCAGCAGCCGGTCGATCTCTTCGCGGCTCAGGTCGGTAAGCGCCAGCAGATCTCTTTTCATGGCTCCTCTTTTCGCCCCGGCTCAGGGCAGGACCGCATCGAGGCAGTCGATGAGGGCATCGACCTCGGCGGTGGTCACGATCAACGGCGGGGCCAACCGCAGGATGCGTTCCTGAGTGCAGTTGATCAGAAATCCCTTCTCCAGGCAGGCGGTGACGACGGGCGCCCCCTCGATCTCCAGCACAACTCCCAGCAGGAGCCCCCGCCCGCGCACCTCGCCGACGCAGGGGTGGCGCCGCCCCAGGTCCTCCAGGGCCGCCTTGAAGTGAGCCCCCACCTTGCGGCAATTGTCCAGGATCCCGTCGTCCGCCAGAGCGCGCACCACGGCCAGGGCCGCGGCCGTGACCAGGGGAGAACCGCCGAAGGTCGAACCGTGGGACCCGGGAGTAAAGGCCGCCGCCACCGCTTCGCGGGCGCACATGGCCCCGATGGGCAGCCCGTTGGCCAGGGCCTTGGCCAGAGTCATGATGTCCGGGGCGACCCCCTCGTGCAGGTGGGCGAAAAGGGTCCCGGTGCGCCCCATTCCGGTCTGAATCTCGTCATAGATGACCAGGGCCCCGGCCGCGTCGCAGATCCGGCGCACTCCGGCCAGATACCCGGGCGGCGGGCAGACCACCCCGCCCTCGCCCTGGATCGGCTCGAGGATCACGGCGCAGGTCTCGGCGTCCACCGCGTCCCGCAGGGCCTCCAGGTCGCCGAAGGGCACAAATTCGAAACGTTCCAGCACCGGAGCGAATCCCTTGCGGATCTTTTCCTGACCGGTGGCCGAAAGGGTGCCCATGGTGCGTCCGTGGAAGGACTGATCCATGGCCACGATGCGGAAACGGCCCGGTTGGCCCCGATCATGAAAATACTTGCGGGCCAGTTTGATGGCCGCTTCGTTGGCCTCGGCCCCGCTGTTGCAGAAGAACACCCGGTCGGCAAAGCTGTGGTCCACCAGCCAGCGGGCCAGCGCCACCTGCGGCGCGGTGTAGTAGAGGTTGGAAACGTGGCACAAGGTGGCCGCCTGGCGGCAGACGGCCTCGGTGACGGCCGGGTGGCAGTGGCCCAGGCCGCAAACGGCGATGCCGGCGATGAAATCCGTGTAGGCCCGTCCCTGGGCGTCCCAGACCGTGCATTTCTCGCCGCGGGTCAATAGTACCGGAAACCGTTTGTAGGTGGCGGCCATGACCGTTTCGGCCTGGGCGATGAGCTCTTGCTGTTCCATGGTACCTCGCAATGGCCGGCTGGCTGATGGGCGCATGGGCCCCGGGCTGCCGGGTCTCGATGAGCCTGGGGTCTAGAGCGTCACTTCGGTGCCGATCCCGCTGTCGGTGAACAGCTCCAGCAAGATCGCGTGGCGCCGGCGCCCGTTGATGATGGGCACCTTCTGGACACCGGCGGCCAGGGCCGCCAGGGCGCATTCGATCTTGGGGATCATGCCACCGCTGATCTGTCCGTTTTCGATCATCCGGCCGGCCGTCTCCCGGTCGATGGAGGAAATCAGCTTGCCGTCGGGGCCCTTGACCCCGTCCACGTCCGTGATCAGGATCAACCGGCCGGCGCCCAGGGCCATGGCGATGCGGCCGGCCACCAGATCGGCGTTGATGTTGTAAGTTTCACCCCCCTCACCCACCCCCACCGGGGCGATGACGGGAATGAACCCCTGGCGGGTGAGGGTGTGGATGATGTCCGGATCGATGGCGGTCACCTCCCCCACCAGCCCCGGATCGATGATCTCGGGGGGCATTCCGGCCTCGGTCTGGCGCACGATGTGCATCTTCCGGGCCCGGATCAGGCCCCCGTCCTTGCCGCAGAGCCCCACCGCCCGGCCGCCGTGCTGATTGATCTGGTTGACGATGGCCTTGTTGACCTTGCCCCCCAGGACCATCTCCACCACATCCATGGTGGCCTCGTCGGTCAGGCGCATGCCGCGCACGAACTGGGGCTGGATCCCCATGCGGTCCAGGACCTGGTTGATCTGGGGGCCGCCGCCATGCACGATCACCGGGTTGAGCCCCACGAACTTGAGCAGGGTCACGTCCCGGGCGAAATCGGCCTTGAGCTGTTCGTCCACCATGGCGTGGCCGCCGTACTTGATCACCACGGTCATCCCGTGAAAGCGGCGGATGTAGGGCAAGGCCTCGATGAGAATGTCGGCAACGTTGGGGGTCATGTCGCGGATTCCAGGTTCGAGATTCATGATTCAACGGTCAGAGAATATAGCGGCTCAAATCTTCGTCCTGCTGGATCCGGCGCAGCTTCTGCTCCACGTAGGCCCGGTCGATAAACACCTGCTGGCCGGCCATGTCCGGGGCCTCGAAGAGGACCTCCTCCAGGAGGCATTCCATCAGGGTATGCAGGCGCCGGGCGCCGATATCGTCCGTAGCCTGGTTGACCTCCTGGGCGATGCGCGCCAGGGCGTCCACCGCCGTGGCGTCGAACTGCACCGCCACCCCTTCAGTGGCCAGCAGGGCCGTGTACTGGCGCAGCAGGGCGTTGCGCGGCTCGGTGAGGATGCGCGCGAATTGCTCCCGACCCAGGGGATCGAGCTCCACACGGATGGGAAACCGCCCCTGCAGTTCAGGGATCAGATCCGAGGGCTTGATGGCGTGGAAAGCCCCCGAGGCGATGAAAAGGATATGATCGGTGGACACCGGTCCGTACTTGGTGGAGACGGTGCTGCCTTCCACCAGGGGAAGCAGGTCGCGCTGCACGCCCTCCCGGCTCACATCCGGGCCGGTGCCCCCGTTCTTGCCGACGATCTTGTCGATCTCGTCGAGAAAGACGATTCCGGACTGTTCGACCTTTTCCCTGGCCTCGGCCACCACCTGGTCCATGTCCACCAGCCCCTGGGCCGCCTCCTGGGTGAGCAGGTCGAAGGCCTCGGCCACCGTCACCCGGCGGCGCCGGGTCTTTTTGGGCATCAGGTTGCCGAGCATGTCCTTGAAGTTGATGCCCAGCTCTTCCATGCCGGCGTTGGAAAAAATCTCCACCATGGGCGGTTTGCGGTCGCTGATGTCCACCTCGATGGGCCGGGTGTCCAGCTTTCCCTGGCGCAGCATGCGGCGCAGCTTTTCCCGGGTTCCCTGGCTGTCTTCGACGGCCTCGATGCGTCCGTCGCTCGAACCGCCCCCCGGCAGCAGCAGGTCCAGCAGGCGCTCTTCGGCCTGGGCCCGCGCCTTTTCCTGGACGGCGACCTGCTGACGGGCCTTGACCTCGGCCACGGTCAGTTCCACCAGGTCGCGCACCATGGATTCCACATCCCGGCCCACGTAGCCCACCTCGGTGAACTTGGAGGCCTCCACCTTGATGAACGGCGAATCGGTGAGCCGGCTCAGCCGCCGGGCAATCTCGGTCTTGCCCACCCCTGTGGGTCCGATGAGGATGATGTTTTTGGGCAGAATCTCGTCACGCAGCGCTTCGGGCACCTGGCGCCGGCGCCAGCGGTTGCGCAGGGCGATGGCCACCGAGCGCTTGGCCCGGTCCTGGCCGATGATGTAGCGGTCCAGCTCGCGGACGATTTCCGATGGTTTCAAATCGCTCATGTCACCGTCTCGACGCCGCCACCGTTTCAGATCTCCTCGACGGTCACGTGGCTATTGGTGTAGATGCAGATCCCGGCGGCCACGGCCATGGCCGCTTCCACCACCTCCCGGGCCGCCAGGGCGGTGTGGGCCAGCAGGGCTTCGGCGGCGGCCTGGGCCGCCATGGCCCCGGAACCGATGGCCAGCACCGGGGTGTCCGGTTCGATGACATCCCCGTTGCCCGAAATGAGCAGGATGCGCTCGCTGTCGGCGGCGATCATCAGGGCTTCCAGGCGCCGCAGAAACTTGTCGCTGCGCCAGTCCCGGGCCAGTTCCACCGCGGCGCGGACCAGATTCCCGTTGAAACGCTCCAGTTTGCCCTCCAGGCGTTCGGACAGATTGAGGGCATCGGCCGTGGCACCGGCAAAGCCCACGATGATCCGCTCGTTGTAGATCCGGCGCACCTTGCGCGCCCGCTGTTTGACCACGGTGTTGTTCAGGGTCACCTGCCCGTCGCCGGCCACGGCCAGGCGATCGTGGCGCCGCACGGCCAAGATGGTGGTGCTGCGGATCATCGTTGGATCTTTCCTGGGGGCACCGTCCACCGCCCTGGGGGCCTGAGGACGGTCAAGATGTCGTTTCTTATCCGAATTCACGTCGCTTGCGTCACCTGGACCGCCCGAGGCCGGCTATCTTCGCGGGTGGGCCTTGTCGTAGGCCGCCATCAGCCGGGCGATGCTCACATGGGTGTACTTCTGGGTCGTGGAGAGGCTGCGGTGCCCGAGCAGCTCCTGCACGGCCCGCAGATCGGCGCCGGCATCCAGCAGATGGGTGGCAAAAGCGTGGCGCAGGCCGTGGGGCGAAACAGGCGCCGCCAGGGCGCAGCGGGCCACCAGGTGCTCCAGGATCCGCTGGATGCTGCGGGGGGTCAGGCGCCCTCCGTCGCGGTTGAGAAACAAAGGGCCGTCGGCCGCCGCATCCCGGGGCACCTCGGCCTCCCACCGGCGCCGGTAGGCCGCCACGGCCTCCAGGGCCTGGCGCCCGATGGGCACGATGCGTTCCCTGTCCCCCTTGCCGGTGACCCGCACCAGCCCAGCAGCCGCATCCAGGTGCCCCTGGTTGAGCCCGGCCAGCTCCGACACCCGCAACCCGCAGGAGTAAAGCGTTTCGAAAATCGCCCGATTGCGCAGGTCGAAACGGGTGTCCTGGCCGATGCCGTCCAGCAGACGGAACGTGTCGTCCACCGTCAGGTAGGCCGGCACCGCCCGCGGCTGCCTGGGCGTGGCCACCATGTCCGCCGGGTTGTGTGTGGCCTGCCCGTGCTTGATCAAAAAGCGGTAAAAGGACCGCAGGGCCGCCAGCTTGCGCGCCATGCTGGCCCGCGCCAGGCGACGCTGGTGCAGGGCGACCAGATAGGCCCGTACCGTCAGGAGGTCCACCGCGGCCGGATCGATGCCCCGAGGATCCGCCATTTCCTGGCGCTTGGCCACGAAAGCCGCAAATCCCGCCAGGTCCCGGGCATAGGCCCGGCAGGTGTTGGGCGCGCATCCGCGCTCCACCTCCAGGGCCTGGAGAAAGGCGGCCATGGCATGCGGCAGCGCGGCGCGGCGCGTCATGACAGCCTCATCAGTCCGGCCAGTTCAATCCACGACCCCACCTCGATGAACGGATGCGCACGGCGGTTCCACGGCTGACGATAGACGATGGGGGTGATGCCGTCGCGGGCCAGGGCGAAGCAGGTCTCCAGACGGTCCTCGACAAAGACCTGCTTGCCATGGGCGACGAGCACCTCCAGCTTGGCGTCGAAATCCCCGGTGGCCACCACCTGCACCCCGTTATGGCCAGGCGGCAGCACCCCGGCGATCCACGGCTCGATAAAATCCTTGTCCGGGCGGGCCGTCACAAAGAGCACCGGGCCGCAAGCGCGGCTCATGCGGCAGACCACTTCCGGGGCCCCCTCCATGGGCTGCAGCGCCTGGCGGTGGGTGCCTTCCAAAATCCGGGCGATGGCCCCGGAAAGGACCTCGGGGGTCAGATCGAGGCATTCGTCCAGGGCGTAGGAGGTGATGTCCTCGTACCGCAGGCCGGCGTGACGGAAATCTTCGCGCACGATCCGGACAAAGAGCCGCATCGTATCGGCAAACACCCCGTCGATGTCGAAGGCCACCGCGGCCGGATCGATCCCCCGGGCGTGCGCGCGGTCCAGAGCGGATGCCGCCATCTCAGGCCACCCGGCGTGTCTTCTTCTTCAGGCGGGCAATGCGCCGCCGCAGGATCTCCGCCCTGCGGCCATCCTCCTGGCCCAAAATCGCCTCGCGCTGGGTGCGCAGGGCGCGGATCTTCTGCTTGAGCTCCCGCACCGAACCGTTCTTCTTTGGGGCCTCGTGGCCCGAAATCCCCCGGGACTTCTTGACCACGGCGATCAGTTCGGGCTTGTTCATGCCATGCACCCCGGCCACCCCGTCGATTCCTTTGGCCAGCTCGCGCAGTTCGGTGGCCGTCATTTTCTCCAGCGGTTTTTCCTTGGTTTCCTTCTTCTTGCTGCCCATGGCCGATGACAACTCCTTTTTAAGTGAAAGATTCCCGTTTCCCGACAAAATTTTTCTTATATGCCCGTCCTGGCCTGGTTGTCAAAAGTTTTCAGCCGCCCTGCGGGGTACGCAGGCCCGGATGCACTGCGCCTTCCAGTGCCGCCATGACCTG
Organism: uncultured Desulfobacteraceae bacterium; assembly: GCA_937982505.1. Classification (GTDB taxonomy): domain Bacteria; phylum Desulfobacterota; class Desulfobacteria; order Desulfobacterales; family UBA2174; genus UBA2174. The sequence goes on from CALJLV010000135.1 coordinate 28,114, forward strand.
CTGGACGTCCTGCCAGACGGCGCGCTTCTTTTCCGGGTAGCGCAGCAGGTAGGCCGGGTGGTAGGTGGGCATGAGCGCGATGCCGTCGTATTGCTGAAAACGGCCCCGCAGCTGTCCGAGAGGCGCCTGGGTGCCCAGCAGGGCCTGGGCCGCCACCGCCCCCAGGGTGCAGATGCAGCGGGGCCGGATGGCCGCGATCTGGCGCCGCAGGAAGGGCAGGCAGGCGGCGATCTCGTCCGGCTCGGGGTTGCGGTTGTCCGGGGGGCGGCACTTGATGACGTTGCAGATGTAGACCGCCTCACGCTTGAGCCCCATGGCCGCGATGATGCGGGTCAAGAGTTCGCCGGCGGCCCCCACGAAGGGAAGTCCCTGGCGGTCTTCCTCCTGGCCGGGTCCTTCTCCCACCAAGACCAGGGCCGCCCGGGAAGGGCCGGCTCCGAAAACGATGCGCCGGCGCCCGCGCCACAGCTTGCAGCGCCGGCAATCTCCCAGATCAGCAGCGATGTGTTCCAGGGTCGCCGGGCCGGGGGGGCACTCGAGGGGACGGTCCCAGGCGGCCAGACGCGCGAGGGTCTCGGGCGCGCAATCGAAGCCGCGCCACCCCGCCGCGGCCAGATGCTCGAGGCTGCGCCGGATGTCGTCGATCAGCGACGCCGGGCCGCCGGTCGGGCAACCACCGTTGGAGGCATAGACGGACATGGGGGACAGGGGCCTACCAGACCCCGAGGCCGGCAACGCGGTCCAGGATCACGTGGGCCAGGACCGCCTTGTCCATGGCTGCAAGATCTTCACGGCGGCCGTCGGGGTAAAAGAAGGAGACGGTGTTGGTGGGGCTGGCGAACCCGACGCCGGGCTGCCCCACCAGATTGGCCACGATCAGATCGAGGCGCTTTTCCCTGATTTTGACGGCCGCGTAGGTCTCCAGGTCTCGGGTTTCCGCGGCGAAGCCCACCAGAATCTGGCCCGCTCTCTTGCGGCGGCCGAGTTCCAGCAGGATGTCCGGATTGCGGGTGAGGGTCAGGACGGTGTCCTCGGCACCCTTCTTGATCTTGTGCGCGGCCGCCAGCGCCGGGCGATAATCGGACACCGCGGCCGTCTTGACCACGAGGTCGGCGGCGGCCGCGTCTCCGAGCACCGCCTCGGCCATCTGGCGGGCGCTGGTGACCCGCAGCGTTGTAACGTTGAGCGGATCGGGCAGATGGCTCGGACCACTGACCAGGACAACCCGGGCCCCCCGGTACTCCGCGGCCCGGGCCACGGCGAACCCCATGCGGCCCGAGGAGGGATTGGTCAAAAAGCGGACCGGATCCAGAGGCTCATGGGTCGGACCGGCGGTCACCAGCACCCGACGGCCGGCCAGATCCTTGGGGCAGAGCAGCGCCGAGAGCCGATCGAAGATCACCTGGGGATCCGGAAGCCGCCCCGGGCCGCGGGTACCGCAGGCCAGCTCCCCGTCGTCCGGTGCCAGTACCGAATGGCCGTCGCCGGCGAGCCGCGCCAGGTTGCGCTGCACGGCCGGATGCTGGAACATGTGGGTGTTCATGGCCGGACAGACCAGGACGGGACAGGTGGCCGCCAGCAGCAGGGTGCTCAGGGCGTCATCGGCAATGGCGGAGGCCAGCTTGCCCACCAGATTGGCGGTGGCCGGGGCCACCACCACGGCATCGGCCTCGCGGGCCCAGTCGATGTGGCGCATGGCCGCGTCCTGGGATGCATCGAAAAGATCCGTGCAGACCGGATGGCCGGACAAGGCGGCGAAGGTGACGGGGCCCACGAAGCGGGTGGCGTTGCGGGTCATGACGACCCGCACCCGGGCCCCGGCGGTGCGCAGCTGCCGCAGCAGCTCGACGCTCTTGTAGGCGGCGATGCCTCCGCAGACCCCCAGCACGATGTTCTTGGCCTCAAGCGACGGCGGCATGGCCTTCCTTTCCGGGTGGATCCTTCTGAACGGCGGTGTTGACCGGCGGCGCGGCGCGGCTCAATTGAGCAGGCGGGTCTCGGCCTGGCGAAGGGTCGGCGCCACCCACAGCTCGACATAGGTGTAGACATGCTTCTCGGTGATGTTGATCACGCACCAGCGATTCTCCTTGTAGAACATCATCAGGGACCGCGTGGAGCGGAAAAACCCCACCAATTGCCAGTTGTCGGCCCGCATCTGCGTTTCGAAGAACGCAATCAGGGAATTGACCTCCACCCGGCCCCTGAGCGTGAGGACGCCCGCCGAGAAGGTTCCGGTCTGCATGAAGAAGGTTTCGTTTTTGACCTCCTTGAGCTCCCGGGGCAGACGGATATCCTGAAAATCGGAGGTCAGGGGACCGGCCTCCGGGGCCGGCGAGGTTTCCACCGTCGGCTGCTCCTGCCCCCCGCCCAGACTCGCACAGCCGGCGCACAGGATCAACGCCGCCAGGCTCGCCAAAATCCTTGCGGAGACTTTCAGCCGGCACCGCGACGCGTCATTCATGGGACCTCCTTTCCGTTGGCCAGGGGCGTCGGCCCCCGGGGTTCATTCGCCGGGATCGCAGACATCGAAGCCTTCCCGGCGCATCAGGGCGTCGCGCCGGGCCGTTTTGAGATCAGCCGTCACCATTTCCTCCACCAGATCCTGGAAGCTGATCCGGGGGACCCAGCCAAGCTTTTCACGCGCCTTGCCCGGATCCCCGAGCAGGGTGTCGACCTCGGTGGGCCTGAAGTAGCGGTCATCGATGCGCACGATGGTGCGGAGTCCGTCGGCGCCTTGCCAGATGCCCACTTCCTGCCGGCCACGGCCCCGCCATTGAATCGGCATCTCCAGAATCCGCCCGGCGGCCTCCACGAACTCGCGCACGCTGTGCTGCTCGCCGGTGGCCACGATGAAATCTTCCGGTTCGGGCTGCTGGAGCATCATGTGCATCATGCGCACGTAGTCCCGGGCGTGCCCCCAGTCGCGGCGGGCATCGAGATTGCCCAGGTAAAGGCAGTCCTGCAACCCGAGGCGGATCCGGGCCAGTCCGCGGGTGATCTTGCGCGTGACAAAGGTTTCGCCGCGGATGGGCGATTCATGGTTGAACAGGATCCCGTTGCAGGCGTAAATGCCGTAGGCCTCACGATAGTTGACCGTGATCCAGTAGGCAAAAAGCTTGGCGGCACCGTAGGGGGAGCGCGGGTAGAAGGGGGTGGTTTCCCGCTGGGGCGTCTGGCGGACCCGGCCGAACATCTCTGAGGTGGAGGCCTGGTAGAATCGGGTGCGCCTTTCGAGCCCGAGGATGCGGATCGCCTCGAGCAGCCGCAGGGTCCCCAGAGCATCCACGTTGGCGGTGTACTCGGGGGCTTCAAAGGAGACTTTGACGTGGCTCTGGGCGCCAAGATTGTAAATCTCGTCCGGCTGGACCTCCTGGATGATGCGGATCAGATTGGTGGCGTCCGTCAGATCCCCGTAGTGGAGGAAGAAGCGCACGTTCTGCTCGTGGAAATCCCGGTACAGGTGGTCCACGCGACCGGTGTTGAAGGACGAGGCGCGCCGCTTGATGCCGTGGACGACATACCCCTGGGCCAGCAGGTGTTCGGCCAGGTAGGCGCCGTCCTGGCCGGTAACGCCGGTAATCAACGCGCGCTTCATCCCTGCTCCTTGTCGGGATCACCCCAGGGCCCCGCCCCGGCCGCTTGCGGCGGGTCGTCTCGGGCCGGTCCTGTCAGGGGGCCGCGCCGCTGCCGCAGGCAACGACGCAGGGTTTGCAGGCGCGCCAGCATTCCGGCCTCAAGGGTCAAGGCGGCCCATTCGGTAAGCGGGGTGACCAGGTCATAAGGGTCCTTGGCCGCCAGTTCATCTTCGATCCGGGCCAGGGCTTGGGCCAGGTCGTCCCGCTCCGGGCTGCCCCGCAACAGGTAGCGGTAAATATCCGCCGCCCGCGCCAGCTCGCCCTGTTGAACCAGCATCCGGGCCATGGTCACGGTGTGGAAGGTCCGGTCCGTTGCCGCCAAATTCAGGAATCCTTTCCCGCCTGGAACGAATCCGGCAGGGTGATCACCCATTCCGCCGGCCCTACCATCAAAAACTCCTCACGCGCCACCCGCTCGAGATAGGCCGGATCGTTTTTCAATCTTTGAATGCATCGGAAAACAGAGAGATTGATCCGTTCCTGACGCTCAATCTGGGCCACCTGGCGGGCCAGCGCAGCCTTCTGCTGGTAAAGCTCCAGCAGCCCCTGGCGTCCGAAGCCGATCAGCAGGGCAAACCCCAGAAGACCGACCCCTGCGCAAAGCATCCATATCTTGGGCGCTGGTTTCACCGCCTGCGCATCTCCGAGCCGCCCCGGTGAGTTTTCCGCGGCCGCCGGCGGCCGCGGACCCCATCCCGGGCCCTTGGCGCCTTCACGTGTTCCCCCGTCGAACCGGCCCTGCGGATCCCTCCGGACAAGGCCTCCAGATCCCTAACCATAGTCCAAACCGGGGCCGGTCGTCAATCCGGTCCCACTGCAGGTGAAAAACCCGGTTGACAAAAATCGAATGATCGCATATGTAATTTTCTTTTCAACACACCAATACCACCGGGAACCGGCGAAAGGAGCCCATACTGTGGCCAATCACAAATCTGCCATCAAGAGAGCCCGCCAGAACGAAGATAGACGCCTGCGCAACCGCGTCACCAGGACCCGTGTCAAGAACATGGCCAAGGCCGTCATCCAGGCCGCCGCGCAAGGCCCCGAAGACGCTCGGGAGCGTTTGCAGGCCGCCCAGTCGGTCATCGACAAGGCCGCCAAGAAGGGTGTCGTGCATCGGCGCGCGGCGGCGCGCAAGATCTCCCGCCTGGCCCGCAGGGTGAATGCCGCCAGGGGGTGACCGGGCGCTTGACAAGTTCCGGCCGGTTCACGATCCGGGCCCTCGGGGCCCATCGTGGACCGGCTTTTTTTTTGGGCGAGGGTCAAAAATCGTCGGCGACGGATGCCAGGACCTTCTGGGCCAGCCGCCGGGCCGCCCTCTCCAGGGCCCGGCGGCGGTTCTGATCGGTGCTCAGGCGGTCGCTGGACACGACGTAGGTTTCACTGGCCTGGACCGCTCGACGGGCCCACAGGGGACGATCGGTGTGCACCTCGCGCAGCTCGAGTACGGCGGTGAGGTGGACCCGCCGCTCGGTGGCGACAGCGGTGGTCTGGCGGGCGATGGTCTGGCTGGCGGCCTCGACGACCTGGCCGCTCAAAACGCCATCCGCCGCCTCGGGCCCCTCGGCGAGCCGGTTGCCCGAGCGGACGATCTCGTAGCGCAGAGCGCTGGTCACCATGGCCTCCAGTCCGGTTTCACGGGTACGGTTTTCCAGCATCGGCACGTAGACCCGCCGCACGTTCCCCGCCAGTGGGCCGCTTCCGGAAAACCGGTAACCGCAGGCGACCGGCAGGGCCGCCACGGTCAGCCAGCACGCCAGCATCACGGCCCCCCGGGTGCGCCGACTCCTTGAATGGATCATCGCTGCCGCCCCCCTTGCGCCCGGTTTGCCCCGCCGGCGCCCCTCGGTCGAGGGCGCCGGGGAGATCCAGCCGGCCGCCCTAGACCACGATATTGACCAGCTTGTCCGGAACGACGACCACTTTGCGCACCGGCCGCTGCGCGATGAAGCGCGCCACCTTCTCTTCGGCCAGGGCCATGCGCTCCAGGGCGGCGCTGTCGCTGCCGGCGGCGGCCTCGAAACGACCGCGCAGCCTGCCGTTGACCTGGACCACCACCGTAACGCTCTCCACGGCCAAGGCATCCTCGCGCCAGGCGGGCCAAGGCGTCTCGACGACGCTGCCGTCCCCCCCCAGGGCCTGCCAGATTTCCTCGGCGAAATGGGGGACCATGGGGGCCAAAAGCAGCACCACCGCCTCGGTGGCCCCCCGCAGGACGGCCCGGGCGCCATCGTCCAGAACCCCGTCCAGGTCCAGGGAAGACATCTGATTGACCAGTTCCATCACGGCGCTGATGGCCGTGTTGAAATGGAAGCGCTGGTCGATGTCGTAAGTGACCCGTTGAATGGTCTGATGGGTCTTTTGGAAAAGCCCGCGCCACGGCTCGGGCAGATCGGCCAGGGCCCCATCGTAGGCCCTCGCCCCGGTCAGACGCGGCGCCAGGCCGTGCACCAGGCGCCAGACGCGGTGCAAGAAGCGATAGCTGCCCTCCACGCCCTGGGCGCTCCACTCCAGGTCGCGTTCGGGAGGCGCGGCAAAAAGGCAAAAGAGCCGCGTGGTGTCGGCCCCGTAGCGCTCCAGCAGGGCATTGGGATCGATGACGTTCTTCTTGGACTTGGACATCTTCTCGACCCGCCCCACCATCACCGCCTGGCCGCAGTGGCGGCAGCCGATGCCCGTCTCGCCCTCCACCAGTTCCTCGGGCAGCAAAAAACCGTGCTGGGGGCAGCGGTAGGTCTCCTTGCACACCATCCCCTGGGTGAGCAGCCGGGTGAAGGGCTCCTTGTAGTCCACCAGGCCGAAATGGGCCAGCACCCGGGTAAAATAGCGCGAGTACAGCAGGTGCAAGATGGCATGCTCCACCCCGCCGATGTACTGGTCCACCGGCATCCAGTAGGCCACCGCCGCCGGATCGAACATGCCCTCGGCGTAGCGCGGGCTGCAGTAGCGTTCGAAATACCAGGAGGATTCCACGAAGGTGTCCATGGTGTCCGTATCGCGCCGGGCCTCCGGACAGCCGCAGGCCGGGCACGGGGTGCGGGCGAACCCGGCCAGCTGGGGCAGCGGGCTGCGGCCGCCTTCCAGCAGATGGGCGTCTTCGGGCAGGATCACGGGCAGCTGATCCTCGGGAACCGGGACCAGCCCGCAATCCGGACAGTGGACCATGGGAATCGGAGCACCCCAGTAACGCTGGCGTGAAATGCCCCAGTCGCGAAGCCGGAAGCTGACCTTGGGGGCCGCCAGCCCCCGGGCCGCCAGGTCCTTGACGATGGCCTCCATGGCGGCGGCGTTGTCCATGCCGTCGAAGGGGCCGCTGTTGACCATGCGGCCCGGGCCGGCATAGGCCTCGGTCAGGGCCTGCGCGCTCAGGGACACCTCCGGGGGCTGCACCACCACCACCACGGGCAGATCGTACTTGCGGGCAAAATCGAAGTCGCGCTGATCATGGGCCGGCACCGACATCACGGCGCCGGTGCCGTACTCCATCAGGGCGAAGTTGGCCGTGTAGATGGGCATGCGCCGGCCGCTGGCCGGATTGATGGCGTAGCGGCCGAGGAAGACCCCCTCTTTCTCATAGGTCTCCAGGGCCTTGGCACTGCGCTCCTGCAGGGCCACCTGCGCGATGAACACCGCCACGGCGGCAGCCTGGTCCGTTTTGGCGGCCAGGGTCTCCACCAGGGGGTGCTCGGGGGCCAGGCACATGAAGGTCGCCCCATAGACGGTGTCCGGCCGGGTGGTGAACACCGTGATGGGCGTCCGCAGGCCCTCCACCGCGAAGCGGATCTCGGCGCCCTCGCTGCGCCCGATCCAGTTCTTTTGCATCGTCAGGACTTTTTCGGGCCAGCCGGGCAGCCGGTCGCAGTAGGCGAGCAGATCATCGGCCGTTTCGGTGATGCGCAGGAACCACTGGGCCAGCTTCTTCTGGCGCACCGGTTCGCCGCAGCGCCAGCAGGCGCCGGCCTCCACCTGCTCGTTGGCCAGCACCGTGGTGCAGGTCTCGCACCAGTTGACGTAGGACTCCTTGCGATAGGCCATTCCCTTTTCGTACATCCTGAGAAAGAGCCACTGTTCCCAGCGGTAGTACTCCGGCCGGCAGGTGGCGATCTCCCGGTCCCAGTCATAGGAGAAGCCAAGCCGCTGGAGCTGGGCCCGCATGGTGGCGATATTCTCGTAGGTCCAGCGGGCCGGATGGGTGCGGTTGGCGATGGCGGCGTTTTCGGCCGGCATCCCGAAGGCGTCCCATCCCATGGGATGCAGCACGTTGAAGCCGCGCATGCGCTTGTAGCGCGCCACCACGTCGCCGATGGTGTAATTGCGCACATGCCCCATGTGAATCTTGCCCGACGGATAGGGAAACATCTCCAGCAGATAGTATTTGGGTCGCGAGGGGTCCGCCTCGACCTTGAAGATGCCCCGGTCCTGCCAAGCCTGCTGCCATTTGGCCTCGATCTGCTGCGGTGCGTAGCGTTCTTCCATCTCTGATCCATCCTGGCTGGCCGTCTGCCCGCGGTCCGGGTGGATCGGGGCGCAGCCGGGTCTTTGGTGAACGGTCTTCCCAGGGGCCGGCGGCGGGTACAGCCACCGGTCGGCCCCTCATGCCACAAGAGCTGCGAAATGGCAAGGGTCGGCCCCCGTCCGCCAGGGGCGCCGCCGCGGCGCAAGATCTCCGGGGCAGCCCCCGGGCCGTACCGGAGGGCCTGGCCCGCCAAGGCAAGGCCGAACAAAGGGTTTGACTTGCCGGCCACAATCCCCTATTGGGTGCCTCACGCCCTGAGCTTGTGACCTTCACCCGCCGCAAAGCCGAATCGGCGTCCGCCCGCCGGACCGCCGGCAACCGTCAAGGGAACCACCATGAGCAGCAAGATTCTGATCAACGCCGTCGAAGCCGAAGAATGCCGCATCGCCAAGGTCACCGACAGCAAGCTGGAAGAGTTTCACATCGAGAACGCCGCCCGCGAGATCACCCACGGCAACATCTACAAGGGGGTGATCACGCGCGTCGAGCCGAGCCTGCAGGCGGTCTTTGTCGATTACGGCGCCGAGCGCCACGGGTTTCTGCAGAAGCAGGAAATCCACCCGGATTATTTCCAGGAGCACCGCGAAGGAGACGGCGCCATCCACCACCTGGTCAAAAAAGGCCAGGAACTCATGGTGCAGGTGGAAAAAGACCCCATCAACAAGAAGGGGGCCATGCTTACCACCTACATCTCCCTGCCGGGGCGCTTCGTGGTGCTGATGCCCGGCGGGGACACGCGCGGCATTTCCCGCAAAATCGAATCGGAGGAGGAACGCACCCGCCTCAAGGAAGTCGTGGCCGGCCTCAAGATGCCGGAAAACTTCGGCCTGATCGTGCGCACGGCCGGCGACGGCTGCACCAAGACGATGATCAACAAAGATCTCAACTACCTGCTGCGCCTCTGGAAAACCATTCACGACAGCGTGATGAAGACGCCGACCCCGGCTCTGCTCTACAAGGAACGCAACCTGGTGCTGCGCTCTCTGCGCGACTATTTCACCCCCGAGGTGGACGAGGTGCTCATCGACGATCCGGCCGTCTTCCAGGAAGCGCGCCAGTTCATGCAGGTCATCTCGCCCAAACAGACCCAGATCGTCAAGCTCCACAAGGGCGCCAAGCCGATCTTCACCCGCTTTCAGCTCGAAGAGCAGATCGCTTCGGTTTTTGAAAGCCGCGTGTCGCTCAAGTCCGGCGGCTCCATCGTTATCGACCAGACCGAGGCCCTGGTGGCCATCGACGTCAACTCGGGCAAGGCCACCCAGCAGCGCTCCATCGAGGAGACCGCCCTGAAAACCAACCTCGAGGCGGCCGAAGAAATCGCGCGCCAGCTGCGCCTGCGGGACCTGGGCGGACTGATCGTGCTCGATTTCATCGACATGCGCGAAACCAAGAACCGCAACGCCGTCGAGCGGGCGCTCAAGGAACATCTCAAGAAGGATAAGGCCCGCACCCGCATCGGCCGCATTTCCAAATTCGGGCTGATGGAGATGAGCCGCCAACGCATTCGGCCCTCCATCGTCTTCGGAGGCTACACCACCTGTCCGCGCTGCGGCGGCCGGGGGCTGACGCCGACGGTGGAGACCCTGGCGGTGGCCTTCCTGCGGCGCCTGAGTCTCCAGACCCTCAAGGCGGAAACCGCCGCGGTCCGCTGCGAGGTGCCCATGGCCGTGGCCAGCTACCTGCTCAACCGCAAGCGCCGGGAGCTGCTCGATCTGGAGCAGCAACGGGAGATCACCATCGCCATCGAAGCGGCAATCCACATGGAACCGGGAGACAGCCAGATTCACATTGAAACGCGCCCTTCCGCTGAATAGGCCCTGTACGGTCCCGACCGCGGAGGGCACCGGGTTTGACACCCCCCGGGAATTCGGTTATCAGAAGACCTGATGCCTGGCAGCCTGGATGCGGCGCGCAGCGAACCTTGCGGGGCGCGGCCAGGCCCGGCTGGTCGAACGAAAAGCGGCCCATTGATGCACGGTCACGCCTCCTTCCGCAAAACCCGATCTCGCGTGCTGGGGATCCTGGCGGCTGCAGCGCTCCTGCTGGTGGCGGCCTGGTGGGTCCACCAGCGGCCGCCGGTCCCCCCGGCGCCCCCCGAAACCGCCCCGGCCAAGGTCCGGGTGCCGGTCACCCCGCCGCCGGTCATCGACTACCAGACCCTTGATGGGGACGCCGCCGCCCAGGCGCTGATGGATCAGCGCCGCCAGCAGTTGGGCCTCAAAGAGGGGCTCGACATGATCGTGGGCCGGGAAGAAAAAGTCCGCATCGGCGACAAGACCCTGTCCATGGCGGAAATCGAGAGACTCATCGCCATCCGTGAGGGTCGGGTGGTCGAAAATCCCCTCGGCGACCCGGGCGCCTCGCCGTCCGCCTCGGCCTCCGGCCTCTACGGGATCCACGTGGTCAGGCCCGGCGAAAACATCTGGAACATCCACTTCAGGCTGTTGCAGGACTATCTGGGCCAAAAGGGGATCTTTCTTTCGCGGCACGCCGACGAACCCCGCAGCAACGGGTCGAGCAGCGGCGTGGGCCGCCTGCTGAAGTTCTCCGAACACATGGTCTACATCTACAATCTGAGCGAGGGGCGCCTGGACGACGACATCACCGTGATCCGGCCCTTGAGCAAGATCGTCATCTACAGCATGGACCGGGTTTTGGCCCTGCTCGAGGGCATCGATTATCGACGCATCGACCAGATCCGTTTTGACGGCGAAATCCTCTGGCTGCCGGCATCCCAATGACCGGCCGGCTCCTCGGCCGGCAAGAATCATTTGACCCGCCAGGCGTTTTTCAGTATACCAGCGCGGACTTTCAATCCACGATCCGGTGTGGACACCGGATGTTCACCCAGGGCTGAGGGGTTCACTGCCGAACCCGGTCTGGCCCAGAGGAGGTAACGATCTTGATTGACATCGCCTATGCCATGGGCCAGGGAGGCGCCGCCGCCCCCGGCAGCGCCGGGGGACTTTCCTCGTTCATTCCGCTGATCCTGATGTTCGTGATTTTCTACTTTCTGCTGATCCGGCCGCAGCAAAAAAAGCAGAAAGAACACCGGGAGATGATCGCCAACCTCAAAAAAGGCGACCGCATCATCACCAGCGGCGGCCTGCACGGCCGCATCACGGGACTGGACGACAGCACCCTGACGCTGGAAATCGCCGAAAAAGTGCGGGTCAAGGTGAACCGGGGCAATGTCGCCGGCTTGGTGCGGGCCACGGCCGCCCCCGCTGCCGCTGCGCCCAAAAAAGAGGCCGGCGATGAAAAAAAGGAAGACCCGGCCGCCAAGTAGCCAGCACTTCCCGGGGTGACCTGACCAGCGGCCCGCTGACCGGTTGCGGCCGCGCGACGGGGCCGGGGTTCTGTGCCCGCCTTCGACCCGCTGCCCCCAAACCTCTTCCGGGACCCTGCGGCCCGGCAGCGCGGAGGGTTGAATCGCGGGCACGGTGGTGTGACTGAATCTGCGATCGAGGAAAGGACAAGTGGCTTGAAGCGCATATCATGGCGTCTGTTGCTCATCACGGCCGTTCTGGTGACGGCCGCGATCTACCTGTTGCCGACCCTGCGGCCGGGGACCTGGCCCCACAAGCGCATCAACCTGGGGCTCGACCTGCAGGGAGGCATGCACCTGCTCTTCAAGGTGGACCGCGACAAGGCGGTGGCCTCTGCCGTGGACCGGACCGCCGAGGACCTGCGCGCCGAGCTTCGCCGACAGCGGGTCCAGCACGACCTTTTGGAGGTGCGCGAAGGCCGCCTGATCGCCGTCGAACTCCGCGGCCAGAAGCCCATCGAGACCTTCCAGGAGATCCTGGACAAGGATTTCATCGGGCTGCGCATCGTCGAAGACCGAACCCAGGACGAGCGCCGGAGCCTCACCCTGAGCCTGCCGGACAAGGAGATCGCGCACATTCACCAACTGGCCGTGGCCCAGGCCCTGGAAACCATCCGCAACCGCATCGATCAGTTCGGGGTCAGCGAACCGGACATCCGGCGCCAGGGCGACGATCAAATCCTGCTGCAGCTGCCGGGCGTCAAGGATCAACAGCGCGCCAAGGAGCTGATCGGCCGCACGGCGCTGCTGGAATTCCGCCTGGTGGACGAGACCCACGATCTGGAAGCGGCCCTGCGCGGCGAGGTCCCCGCCGGCAGCGAGGTGCTCTACGAGATCAGCCGGGATCCCCAAACCAACCGCAGCCTCAAGACGCCCCACCTGCTCAAAAAACGGGCCGTGCTGACCGGCGAATACCTCACCGACGCCCGGGTACAGATCGACTCGCAGTACAATGATCCTTACGTCTCCATCGACTTCGACGCCAAGGGAGGGCAGATTTTCGAACGCGTCACCGGCGAAAACGTCAAAAAGCGCATGGCCATCGTCCTGGACGGCAATGTCTACAGCGCGCCGGTGATCCAGGAGCGCATCTCTGGGGGCAAGGCGCGCATCACGGGCAACTTCACCACCGAAGAAGCCCGGGACCTGGCCATCGTGCTGCGCTCCGGGGCCCTGCCGGCGCCGCTGATCCTGGAGGAAGAACGCAGCGTCGGCCCTTCCCTGGGCGCTGAATCGATCCGCAGTGGCATGATCTCCATGATCGTCGGCGGACTGCTGGTGGTGGTCTTCATGCCCATCTACTACCGCCGGGCGGGCCTGATCGCCGACGCGGCCCTGCTGGTCAACATCCTGCTCATCGCCGGCGGCCTGGCCGCTTTTCAGGCCACCCTGACCATGCCCGGAATCGCCGGCATCATTCTCACCATCGGCATGGCGGTGGATGCCAATGTATTGATATTTGAAAGGATCCGTGAAGAACTGACCCTGGGCAAGCCCCCCCGGGCCGCCGTGGATGCCGGCTTCGACCGGGCCACCCTCACCATCCTGGACGCCAATGTCACCACCCTCATCGCCGCGCTGGTGCTCTTTCAGTTCGGCACCGGACCGGTCAAAGGCTTCGCCGTCACCCTGAGTCTCGGGGTGGTGGCCAGCCTCTTTACGGCCCTGGTGCTGTCCCGGGCCATCTTCGAACAGACCCTGGCCGGCCGCAAGGTAGAGCACCTGAGCATTTAAGGGAAAAAAGGACATCTGACCATGCAGTTCATCAGACCGGACATCAACATCGATTTCATCGGCAAGAGGCGTCTGGCCTACGTCTTTTCGGCCCTGCTGCTGCTGGCCACCGTCGTGACACTGGTTTGGCACCAGGGGCCGCGTTACGGGGTCGACTTTGCCGGTGGCACGGTGATCCAACTCAAGTTCGACCGGCCCGTATCCCTGGATGCGATTCGGGCGGGCCTGTCCGAGATCGGCCTTGGACAAGGGACGGTGCAGCGCTTCGGCGAACACGAAGACAACGAGTATCTGGTGCGCAGCGATCTGGCCGAAAGCCGCGATGGTCTGGCCCAGGAACTGGCCCGCACCCTCGACGGCCGCACCGGTGCGGTCACCGACGTGCAGCGCATCGAAATGGTCGGGCCGCAGGTGGGCAAGGACCTGCAGAACAAAGCCCTTTTCGCCATCTTCTTCTCCATGCTGTTTATCGCCATTTACATCAGCGGCCGCTTCGAGCAGCGCTGGACCGTGGCCGCGCTCATCGCGGCCGCGCTCATCGGGGCGGTCTACGGTCTTTCCCTGTTCAAGGTGGGCATCGCCTGGCTGATCCTGGCCGGACTCATCGTCACCCTGATCCTCTTCTGGTTCCTCGAACTGCGCTACGCCATGGGGGCCATCGTCGCCCTGATCCACGACGTGGGCATCACCATCGGCGTGTTTTCCCTGCTCGACAAGGAGTTCACCCTGCCGATCATCGCGGCCCTGCTCACCATCATCGGCTACTCGCTCAACGATACGATCATCATTTTCGACCGGATTCGCGAAAACCTTCGCAAGAACCCGCGCAACCCCCTGGAAACGACCGTCAACCGCAGCGTCAATGAAACCTTGAGCCGCACGATCCTCACCTCCGGCACCACCCTGGTGGTCGTGCTGGCCCTGTTCACGCTCGGTGGCGGGATCATCCATGACTTTGCCTTCGCACTGCTGATCGGGATCCTGGTGGGAACCTACTCGTCGATTTACGTCGCCAGTCCCATTCTCCTGCTCTGGCAGAAGCGCGCCCGCCGCACCTGAGGCCGGCGCCAGCCATCCACCGGGCAACCCGAATACGCCGATCGACCGGGCAAGTCATCGGGAGGCGGCATGGACACGCTGTTGCCCTGGTTTACCCTGAAAGCCGTGCCGGGCATCGGACCGCATCTGTTCAAGCGGTTGTGGGAGCATTTCGCATCGCCGGCGGCGGTCCTGGCGGCATCCCCGGCCGATCTGGAAGCGGTTCCCGGCGTTTCGCGGCGCCTGGCCATGGCCATCCTGCGCCAGCGCGAGGCGCCCGAAGCCCGCGCCGAAATCCAGGCCGCCCGGGCGGCCGGCGTGCGCATCCTGCCCCTCGACCACCCCGAGTATCCGGGGCTGCTGCGCCAGGTTCCCGATCCTCCCCCCTGGCTTTACGTCCGCGGGGCCCTGACCCCCCTGGCCCTGCCCATCGCCATGGTGGGCGCCCGCACGGCCACCGGGTATGGCCTGGCCACGGCCCAGGGGCTGGCGGCCCATCTGGCGGCCAGCGGCACGACCGTCATCAGCGGCCTGGCCCTGGGAATCGATACCGCCGCCCATCAGGGGGCCCTCAAGGCCGACGGACGCACCGTGGCGGTGCTGGGCAGCGGATTGGCCCGCATTTACCCGCCAGAGAACCGCCGCCTGGCGGAACAGATCGCGGATCACGGCGCCCTGGTGAGCGAACTGCCCCTGCACACCGCGCCGGACCCCCATCATTTCCCGCGCCGCAACCGGATCATCAGCGGGATGAGCCGCGGCACGGTGGTGGTGGAGGCCGGCCCGCGCAGCGGCGCCCTGATCACGGCGCGTCTGGCAGCCGAGCAGAATCGCGAGGTGTTCGCCGTGCCGGGCAGCATCCGCTCCTTCAAGAGCGCCGGCACCCACGATCTGATCCGCCAGGGCGCCAAACTGGTGGCCCATGCCCGGGACATCCTCGAGGAGTTCGGCCCTTGGCCGGTTCCCGCCGCCCCCCCGCCGGCCAGCGCCGCCCCGCTGTCCGGCCCGGCCGAACGGGTCCTGGCGGCCCTGGAGGCCTACCCGGTGCACATCGACACCCTGGCCCGGCGCCTGGACTTGCCGGCCGGCATTCTGGCCGGGTATCTGCTGGAATTGGAAATCAACGGCCTCGCCGTTCAGTGGCCGGGCAAGCGCTTTGCCCGTCAGACTTGACGTTCGGAGCCGAGATTGGCATGTTACCGCCTTTACGGAGCGATCCTTGGGGTCAGGCCCATGCCCGCCCCAGGAATCCCGGATCTTGCCGCAGACAGGTCTCACCGGGAGGCCATACCCAGATAACGGAGCTTGATCGTGACCAAACCGCTCGTCGTCGTCGAATCGCCCACCAAAGTACGTACGATCAAAAAATACCTCGGCAAAGACTTCAACGTGGCCGCCACCGTCGGTCACATCAAGGATTTGCCCCTGCGTGAAATCGGCATTGACATCGAAAACGGGTTTACCCCGGTCTATCAGACCATCGCCGGCAAGCAGAAGGTGATCGGCGCGCTGAAAAAAGCCGCCGGAGACGCCGACGAGGTCTACCTGGCACCGGACCCGGACCGTGAAGGCGAGGCCATTGCCTGGCATACCGCCGAGGTGCTCAAGAAGAAGGGCCGCCAGTTTCACCGGGTCCTCTTCCATGAACTGACCGGCGGGGCCATCCGCGAGGCCATGCGCCGCCCCCTGCCCCTCAACGCCGCCAAATACGACGCCCAGCAGGCCCGGCGCATTCTGGACCGCCTGGTGGGCTATCAGGTTTCCCCGTTGCTCTGGCGAAAGGTCAAGGGAGGCTTGAGCGCTGGACGGGTTCAGTCCGTGGCGGTGCGGATCATCTGCGAACGGGAGCGGGAGATCCAGGCCTTCACACCCGAAGAATCCTGGTCTATCCGTGCGCGTTTGGTAGGGGCGACCCCTCCGACGTTCGAAGCGGAGCTCGTTAAAAAAAACGACCACAACCTC
>CALJLV010000136.1 GCA_937982505.1 uncultured Desulfobacteraceae bacterium
GGGGCAACCGGTGTCTGGCCACGACGGATGCGGATGACCGCGTGAGACGCTTTGCCAGTGTCCAAGAGACCCGCCACAGTCTGGAGGCGGCCGGCTATGTCTGCACCGCCCAGATCGCCACGGTGGTGTTTCTGGCGGCCGCCACGGACAAGCCGTTGCTGGTGGAGGGACCCGCCGGGGTGGGCAAGACCGAGCTGGCCAAGGCCGTCGCCACCGCCCTGGGCCGATCCCTGATCCGCATGCAGTGCTACGAGGGTCTGGACGAAGCCAAGGCCCTTTACGAGTGGGAGTACGCCAAACAGCTGCTCTATACCCAGATCGTCAAGGACAAGGTGCGCGACCTGATCGGCCCCGCCGAAAGCCTGGGCGCCGCTGTGGAGCGCATCGCCGCCGAGGAAAGCGCCTTTTTCTCCGAACGCTTCCTGCTGGCCAGACCCCTGCTTAAGGCCATCACCGCCGCCGACCCGGTGGTTCTGCTCATCGACGAGGTGGACAAGTCCGATCCGGAATTCGAAGCCTTCCTTCTGGAGCTGCTCAGCGACTTCCAGGTGACCATCCCCGAGCTGGGCACCCGCCGGGCGGCCAGTATCCCCCTGGTGGTGCTGACCTCCAACAATTTCCGCGACATGAGCGACGCCCTCAAGCGCCGCTGCCTGCACCTGTACATCGATTATCCCGACCCCTCGCAGGAACTGGCCATCGTGCGCCGCCAGGTCCCCGGTCTGGAGGAGGATCTGGCCCGGCGGATGATCGAGGCCATGGGCCGCATCCGGCGCCTGGAACTCAAGAAGAAGCCGAGCATCTCCGAGACCCTGGACTGGGCCCGGGCCCTCATCGCCCTGCAGCTCGACACCCTTTCGCCTGAGGTGGTCCAGGCCACCTTGGGGGTGATCTGCAAGCACCGCGAGGACGCCCAGCAGGTGGCCGACCATTCCGGCTCGGTGGCCGGTTCCCGCTAGCCGCCAGGCCATGGTTCCACTGATCCTCGACTTTGTCGCCTGCGCCCGGGCCGCCGGGTTGCGCGTTTCCACCGGCGAAGTGCTCGATTGCCTGAGGCTCGCCGGGCACATCGACCTGCTCGACCCGGATCAGTTTTCCGCACTCCTGCGGGCCGCGATGGCCAAGAGCCGGCTGGAGCAGGAGCGCTTCGATCGGATCTTCCACCTCTATTTTCATGAATTGCGCCAGGAAATCGAAAATCCGGCGGTCTCCATCGCCGGCCCGGTGGCGGAGATCGACAAACAACTGCGCGCCGCCGATCCGAACGGAGCGCACACCGCAGCCGTCGCCGACTTTTTGAGCGGAGATCCCAGCGCCTACCTGCAGTTGATGCGGCAGGTCGAGCGCCAGGAAGGCGGCACCCCGCGCCAGGGACCGGGCAGCAACCTGGGGGCACTGGTGCGCCGGCTGCCGGTCCTGGCGGTCCTGGACCGGGCCGCCGCCCTGCTGGAGGAGTACCTGGCCGCTAACCGGACCCGCCTCGATTGGGAAATCCGGCGCCAGATCGCGCGTCACCTGCGCCGGCGTCTGGACAGCGCCCGACGCCTGCTGGCCGGCGAGCCCCCCCCGCCCGTGGACCCCCAGGAGCTCAACAAGGCCCGGTCCCGACGCCACGGGCCGCTGGGCGAGCGCTCCTTTGCCGCCTTGAGTCCTTCCGAGGTGGACCGCATGCGCCAGGAGATTGCCCGCCTGGTGAGAAGGCTCAAGGACACCATCGGCCTGCGCCATGCGGCGCGGTCCCGCGGCCTGCTGGATGTCAAGAAGACCCTGCGCCGCGCGGCCCGCTACCAGGGCGTGCCGCTGGAGATCCGCCGCCGCCGGCGCCCGCCGCGCAAGGGCCGGGTGGTGGTGCTGTGCGACGTGTCCGGGTCGGTCTGGTCGGCGGCCCGTTTCATGCTCAACATGCTCTACGCCCTCCAGGACTGTTTCGACCGGGTGCGCAGCTTCATCTTCGTGGCCGGCCTGGCCGAAGTCACCGGCCTGTTCGAACGCCATGACATCGAAGAGGCCATCACCCGGGTCCTGAGCGAAACGGATCTGGTCTACGGCGCCCCCACCGATTACGGGCTGACCCTGCGGCAGTTCAAGGCCGACCACCTGGACGCCCTCAACCAGAAGACCACCGTGATCGTCATCGGCGACGCACGCAGCAACTACGGCAACCCGCAAGAAGAGATCCTGCTGGAAATCCGCCAGCGCAGCCGCCGCCTGATCTGGCTCAACCCGGAAAGCGAAACCTTCTGGTTCACCGGCGACAGCGAGATGCGCACCTACCTGCCCCTGTGCAACGAGGTGCGGCCCTGCCGCAACCTCGATCAGCTGGCCGATTTCATTCGGGAACTGGTCCTGTAAGCTACGATTGCAGGATTGACAAGCGCCTCCCGAGGCATTAGGGAAGGATCAAATTCACGGTGGCCGGGAGGCCCGTCGGCGCTCCATGCGAGAGGCAGTCATGTTCGAGGTCAGTCCTTCGGCCCGTGCCCGTGCGGCGGCGTTTGTGGCGGGCCGTGAAAAGAAGCCCATCCGGATCTACGTCAGCACCAGTGGTAGCCGAAAGCAGCTGGCCATGGCCCTGGACCGGGTGCGCACCACCGACGCGGTCTTCGACATCGACGGGGTAACCTACGTCATCAACCGCGATTTTCTCCAGACGGCCCAATCGCTGCGCATCGACTACGGTCCG
>CALJLV010000137.1 GCA_937982505.1 uncultured Desulfobacteraceae bacterium
ATTGACTGACGTGACTGGAGTTCAGACGTGTGCTCTTCCGATCTGTTTCTGGATTACGACTACATCATAGTGATGCCGCAGGACAAGCCAATTCAAATGGAGCTGTTTTAAGTGAACCACGCACACCCATGCACACGCTGTCCAGTAGTCAAGATTGCACACGACTACAATACGAACGGTTGCAGCCGGTGTTCGGCCCGGGTCGAATATGCGCAGCAGATCCGCGCCGGCGTCGAGTTCCCGCAAGTGGACCCGCCAAAAATTCCACCAGACCAAATGGAGTGGGCAACGCGCCGCATCGCTCAAGGAGGATATGATCGTAGGGGTGTTCTTGAAGCGAAGACAAAGGAAAGACCGGAGCCAAATAAAAGATGCTGTGTCCCTGGGTGCCGGTCGAAAACTCCCGAATGCAACAGCATGTTCGGAAAAATCTGCGCGCATCACCGGCGAAAGTTGAAAGACATGCAAGCGGAAGGTGATGGCCCAGGTGCGCGAGGTCTGGCCAGGGGGTATAGACTCGAATCGCCGCGCACCTGGACCAAGCCGTTTCACGCCGGATCCTCGCCGGTGGATCCCAGCCATTTTTTTGCGGCTGAGTTGATGAGAAACGAAACGATCAGCGCGATGACCCGGTTCCATAGCGTTTCGTTCCCGATCAGGTTTTTCATCCCTTCCATGATGATCTCTTTTTTCGTTTTCCCCTGGCCTGTGCCCGGCATCTCTTCCTCGATGGCCAGCACGGACTGTTTGATCATCTCCGCAATCTCTCCCAGGCGTTTAAAAAATTCCATGAACGTCATTTCAGGTCGTCCTCCTGTATTTTGGTTTCGGCGTATTTCGCCAAATCGTTGACCATTTGCTGCGTTATCTTTGCGTTGCCGCCAAGGATTGTCACCAGTTCCTCAAGTGTTTTGTTGAGTGTCGCCGTCTCGGCCCGGCCTTTTTCAAATTTACCCGCCACCCCGACGCCGATCAGGCCCGCCGCGATTGTTTCCAGGTACTGCCCCAGCTCCATGTCCTGCGGCACCAGCTCGGCCAGCTCCGGCCACATCTGAACGATGATCCCTATGGCCCCCATCAGGAGCAGGATGAGCCCGCCGCCAACCGTGCGACCCTTGATCCCAAGCGCGCCGCCGGCATTTCTAAGGATCGACGACAGCTTGACGATGCCGAGTTTCACGGCCAATTTCAAAAGCGTCAGCATCTACATTCCCCTTCCCTGTAATCGTGCCCCACACCACGGGCAAAACCATTCGCGCCATTCGTTCGGAGCGTCTCCAATGCTCCACCATTTCTGGCAAAGCGGGCATTGAAAATGCACCAAGCGCTCTACGCTTTCTTTGACAAAATGCCTTTCAGCCATCGATAAATCCTCACGATCATCCGCCCGCTGATGGTCACAACAACCGTGCCTTTCGGCCTTGCAAACGGTGTCGGATCAGATTTTTCGGATCGATTGATATCCCATATCACGGTGCCACCCCCAGGTGAGGATGTAATTCAACGGCCACTTAGCATATTCTGGCACCTCTACAACGGTCCCATTGGTCGTGAAAAACCGTTGGCATGTTGTTACGCAGATTCGATGGCTGGTTTTGCCTTTCAGCCGGTAAAAATCCGAATCCATTCCCATCTGCTTGAACGCCCATTTCCCCAGAACGGCGGCGCCATCGCAATCGTCACGCCACCCTGCCATGACGACCATTTCGGGCTTGTCTGGAGTCCAATCGCGATCCTCTTTGCGATACTTGAACTGAGCCATGAACCTTTTCATGCCGGTGATACCTTCCGCCTGAATAATCGGACGCCACCGGTTCAGTTCCTTCCTGGCCTCTTTCATGTCGTCCTTTTTAAAGACGGCTATGATGAGGTTTTTCAAAAACTCATACATTGAGCGCCTCGCGAATGGCCCGGCTGTTAAGAGCCGTGTAACCCGTTTCGCCTTTGAGTTTCGACCAACGCCTGCCGGCCTGCCCGGTATCGAGATGGAGCCCAGGACTGTTCCATGACGGATAGATGCCGATCCCGCCGAAACGGCCGACCCGTTCAGCCAGCAAAAACGCATCCAC
>CALJLV010000138.1 GCA_937982505.1 uncultured Desulfobacteraceae bacterium
AGATCAACGCCACCAGCGAGGAAAAGACCGAGGTCATCTTCCTGGAAGGAATCAAGGGCGATGTCCTCTTCACGGTGGATGACAACGGGATCAGCGCCGAGCTGCCCCAGGATCTCAGTCCGGGCAGTTTCCTGACGGTCCTTCCCGAATCGGTGCGCGGCGCCTTCAGCGCCAACGGGATCCAGATCCCGGATGCCGCGACCTTCAGCGTCCAGGGGGTCGAATCGGGCAAGCGCTGGAAGATCTACGTCAACCAGGGCGATGTCCAGACCCAGTACTTCATCGACAAGAAGGACGCGCAACTCGTTTTCTACGGCGAGGCCCAGACCTTCGTGCTGGCGCCCTACACTTTTGCCCTGTCCATCGCCGGGGCGCTCAAGTTCAAGATCCCGCCCATCGAGGAAGACTCGGAAGAGCTGTTCCGCATGAGCGGGGTTTTCCACATGCAGATCAGCACGTCGCGGGCCGAAATGTTCGCCAAGGCCGATCTGACCCTGGGCCCGGAAAGCCAGCCGATCCTCGAATTCGACGCCCTGGGGCTGATCATCATCAATTTCGAAGACCCGGGATTCGCCGGCCGTATCAACCTGTCGCTCAAGGCGGGCATCGAGGGGATCCTGGAATTCGACGCCGAATTCGACCTCTACATCAACGCCACCATCAGCGGCAACGCCCAGGAATTCAGGGTCCCCGACCTGTTCCTCGACCCGGCCAAGGGCTACCTCGACCAAAAGTTTATTGACAGCCTGGAGTTCGGCACCGGGGATCTGCTTTTCAGCATTGCCGATGGTGGCGACACTATCAAATCGTCTTTGAATGAAAGCACCAGTGAAGAGGGCGTCACCACAGATGGGACCGTGCCGACGGCTTTGCGGTCTGCTTTTTCGGCCAAAGGTCTGGTCTTGGGGCAAAACGCATCGGTGCGCCAGATCTTCAAGGACAGCCGATGGGAGCTTGACGACGGCTCGAACCAGTACGTGGTGGAAACCGACGCCGCGGAAGCCTCCGTCCTGCACGTCTACGAGGCCAAGACCACCGGCGCCGGAGACGGGGCCTATGTGATGGTGCCCCGCGGCCCGCCCCAGCTCGACGGGACCATCGGATCGGCCGGGCCATACGTGGTGATCCAGGGCGCGGGCCGGCTGACCATCGCCAACGTGTTCAAGATGGCGGGCGCCTTCCGCTTCGAACTGAGCCTGGACAAGCTCGAACTGCAGATCAGCGCCACCATGCGTCTCGGCCTTGAAGAGGATCCGCTCTTCTTCTTCCAGGTGATCGGCTACCTTGAGATCGATTGGGACGCCGGTGTCATCGGCCTTTTGAGCCTGGAAGTCAGAACCGGTTCCCTGCTGACCGACATCGGCTTTGACGTGGAGGCCGAGGCCAAGCTGGAGATCAACTCCACCAATGAAGACAGAGATGTCATCATCCTGCTCGGACCGGGTGAAACCACTACCATCACCGTTCCGGCCAATACCTTCCGCATCGGCTTCGACGGCCATTTTATTTTCAATCCGGGAGGGGTGGAGCTGTTCCGGCTCTCCGGGGTCTTCTATCTCGAAGTCACCGACGAGGCGTTGACGATCTTTGCCGACGTTAAGCTCTATGTCGGCCCGCCCGAAGCGCGCCTTTTCACCTTCGACGCCCTCGGCCTGCTCGTGTTCCGCGATGACGGCAACTTCGCCATCAAACTGGAACTTTCCGGCGAGATCGCCCTTGGCGACGTCTTCCAGTTCGAATGCGCGTTCAAATTCATGATGAACACCTCGGGCGAGGAGATTGTCTTCGAGGTGCCCGAGACGTATCGGGAGACTGTCGGCTACGACAGCGTCACGATTTCCGCCGGGCCGCCGGGGCTGGGCGGAGAAGAAGGCGAGGCCGGTTTCTACATCGTCATCGAAGGCGACGGGCGCCTGAGCCTGCTAAGCGACCTCCTCGTCATGCAGGGGATGTTCTATTTCAGCATCGGTGAAGGGGGCGTCGAGATCTTCGTCGCCGCCAGCGCCGAGATCGTCATCCTGGGTACGGTGACCGTCAGTGGCTATCTCGACATCAACGACGAGGGGCTGGTAGGCAATCTGGCCCTGGATCTGGCCGGCGGCTTCGGCACCGACCTCTTCAGCTTCAGTGGCACTTTCCGCCTGGCGCTCAATACCCGCAGCACCGAAGCCACCATATACCGCCTCCAGATCGATCCGGAGACCGGTCGGGTTTCCGACGAGCTCAAGCAGGAGACCATCGCCGCCTCGACCCTGATCATCGAAGGCGGCGGCGAGCTGAACATCGCCGACTCTTTCATCATCAAGGGCGCCTTCTACCTCAAGCTCGGCAGCGAGGGCTTCGAGGTGACCTTCAACGCCTATATGGAGCTGGGCGGGTTCGGCCGCGCCGGGGTCAAGGGCGGTGCGGGGATTTACAGTGACGGGGCCCTGGTGATCGATCTGGCCCTCGAAGTGGGGACCCTCGACATTCCGATGATCAAAATCGAGGGCGACTTCTACTTCCAGATCAACACCGGTTCGGTGGAGCGTCTGGGGGTGGCGCCCAACAGCTTCCTCGTGCGCATCTACGCCGAGGTGACCATCGGGCTTTTCAGCGGCATCGGCGATCTGAGCATGTCCTACACGGACGGCGTCTTCGAAATCGCCATCAACGAATTGTCGATCAATTTCTTCAACTTCATCGATATCCACATCGACGGGTACTTCCGCTCCAACGGCCAATTCCGCGTCCACGGCTCGGTGGATATCGAAGTGAACATGTACATCATCATCCTGAGGGCCGGCATGTCGGTGACCCTCAGTCACGAAGGCTTTGCCGCCAGCATTTACGGGTCGCTGGACATCCATCTCGACTTCGGTTTGTTCGAGATCAACAAGACCCTGCTCGGGTTCTCGGGCGAAATCGAGCTGACCACGGTAAGGGGCTACCTGGCAGCCTCGGTGACGGTCCTGGGCTTTAAAATCGGGTTCAGCAAGTCCTGGAGCTGGGCCGGACCACCACAGATCGCCCACCAGGTCGGCGACACGGTCTACCTGCACATGGGTAACGCCCCGGGCCGCTACGGACCGGATGTCTACGATGAAATCACCAACCCCGACTACGTGATCCGGCCCAAGTATGACTCGGGCTCCGGTGGGTTGATCCAGGATACGGTGATCATCAGCGCTCTGGGCGAGACCGTCGAGTTTTCGGGGGTCAAGAAGATCGTGGGCCGCGGCGGGGACGGCAAGGATTCCATCGTCGTCCAGCCAGCGGTCGCCGCAACTTTGGATTTTGACGGCGGGGCCGGCGAGGATACCTTCATTATTCTCAGCGGCGCGCCGAACAGCGTGATCCGCGGCGGATCCGAAAACGACATATTCCTCGGCGGCACCACGCCGGGGATCCGCTATGAAGGCGGGGCCGGCAGCGACACCTATAACGGCGGGGAGGCCGGAGCCGTCATCGACATGGGTTCCGGGACCAACACGATCACCCTGTCGGGCGGGGACAACCAGATACGGGTCGCCAATTCGCCCGACACCCTGATCACCCTCGGCTACGGCAACGACACGATTCGGACCGATCTGTCCGGCTACCTGAAGATCGAAGGCGGCAGCGGCGGCACCGATGTGTTGATCCTCGACAACATCAACGCCTCGCAGCCGGTCCAACTCGAGCAGAATCGCCTGGTCTACGGCGAGCGCCGGGTGGATTTCGACGGCGACCTGGATCGCGTCGAAATCACCAATACCGCGGCGGCCACTCCCCTGAGGGTGGTCAGCGGAGCCAACGAAAGCTGGGGCTCGACCGGCCTGAAGCTCACCACCCCGGGTCTTTTGGACCTCACCGCGGCGATTCTCAACGCGCCCGAGGGTCACTTCAACTTCCAGGCCGTCGGGGTTCAAGGGGTGCTCAACACCGAGCTGGCCGCTCTGACCCTGGTCAACACCGGCACCGGCGACAACGCCCACATCGTGGTGCGTGAAACCGACAGTCTGGTGGTCCGCGACGGTGGGCGCACCAACGGCGGCCTCTACGCACCCAACGGGCGCATCGATGTGGAACTGGCCGCTCCCGAGTCCCTGTTCTCGCTGGACAGCGGACTGATGGCCACCGGCAGCGGCGGCATGATCCGCCTCATCGCTGACGACGTGGATTTCGCCTCCGGTGCCGAACAGGTGCGTGGTACCGGTCAACTGATCATCCGCACCCAGTCCATAACCCAGGGGTACCGCATCGGCGGCGCGGCCCAGTCCCGCTTCGGGGTGGACTACTCCACCGCCGGTTCGACCGGATTCATGGAGCTGGGCATGGGCGATCTGTCCGCCCTGGCAGATGGGTTCGGCTGGATCACCATCGGTCATCGCCACGAGGACGGGGTGCGCATGATCATCGGCGACGTGCGCGACGCCGAGGTCGGCTTGTTCGATTTTACCGCCCAGTTGCGCGACCCGGCCCTGCTGCTGGGCGACCGGGTGACGGTGGCCGGCGACGTGGTCTCCAGCGATCGACTGGAAATCCAGGCCTACGTGCTGGAGGTGCAGCGCGTCAGCATCAATGATCCCATGGGGCCGGCGGCTTCCGGCATCACTGCTCCCGAGGCCTACATCGTCCTCGATGAGCAGTTGGTGGTCTCCGGCTGGCTGCGCGGCGAAGACCTGCTCGAAATCCACGTCAACGACAGCACCGGCGTGGGCGCTCTGGTCTTCCAGGGCACTTCCCCCAACAGCATTACCGCCGGGGCCGGCAGCGAGATCAGCGTGCTCAACGATGGCAGCACGCTGACGATCGAAACTTCCCACTCGATCTTCAGCGGGGCGGCCATCTTCGCCGGGCGCTCGGATACGGACGGCAATCCCCTGAGCGGCGCTGGAGCCGCCATCACGGTTCAGGCCGGCACCGGCCTCATGCTCACCGAAGGCGCCCTGGTGGCGGCGCGCAGCGACGATGCCGGCGTCACCCTGTCGGCTCCCGAGTACCTGCACGTCGATTCCGGCGCCTCGGTGACGGTGGGGGCGCGCTTCGAATACGTCGGCGCCAGCCCGACCCCGATTCAGACCGGCCTGAACACCACCCTGGTTCTGTCCACCGAAGGCGAGATGCGCCTTTCCGGGGCCGTGACCGCCGCCGGCGGCATGACCATCGAGTACGGCCAGACGGTGGACGATTACGCCGAGTACTTCGACACGATCCCCGGCGTCGTTTTGGCCAGCGGATCGGCGGCGCTCTACTATGATGCCATTGTTGCCGGGCAGGTGACCCAGGCCCTGCTCGACCTGCTCGCTACGGCGGGCCTGGATATCGACGGAGCCAACGCCAAGCTGACCGGGGTGAGCAGCTACACCCCGTTCGCCTCGCTTTCCGACGAAGCCAAGGCCCTGATCGCCGAAGCCTTGGGCTTCGCGATCTACACCGAGGGCGGCTTCTACAACCCCGAGGCGGCAGCCGAACGGCGCTTCCTCACCGAACTGGAAGTCGGTTCATCGATTTTCTACCGAAATGGGGATGTGGCCTGGGGCAGCGCCGGCGCACCTGCGGCGGGCACGCCTTTCAGCGGATTGACCTTGGCCCAGAAGCAGGCCGTGGCGGCCCACCTCGGCTACACGGCCTACCTCGGCCCGGTGCTGATCAACCTGGATGCCGCGCCCGGTATGCAGGTGGTCACCTCTCTGGTCCAAGGCGAGTCGGCCGACTACGACAACGCGCTGATTCCGTGGGGCAACGTGCCCGATCCGGCGGCCGGGACGTCCTTCGAGAGCCTGACCACGGCCCAGAAGCTGGTGGTGGCCGATTATCTGGGCTACAAGGTCGACCTGCTCTTCTACAAGGAAGACGTGGGGCTGGCCGACAGCTTCGAGGAAGGGGTCGACTACACCAACGCCGGGATCGACTGGTCGATTTGCGGCGCCCCGCCGGCCGGCGCGGCCTTCGGCGACCTGACCCCGCTTCAGCGGCTTACGGTGGCCCAGCAGCTCGGCTACGCCCTGCAAGGCGGGCTGGAATTCTACAACTACGCCGCCCTGCCGGGCAAACAGATGGTGACCACCTTCCGGCAGGGCGTGCTCACCGATTACAACAACGCCGACATCTACTGGGGCGCTGCCGGGACTCCGGCGGCCGGCACCGGCTTTAGCGGCCTGACCGAGGCCCAGCGCCGCGTGGTGGCCCATGCCTTGGGCTACGAGGTTTACGACGGCCTGACCTTCGTCAAGCTCGACGCCCCGGCCGGCCAGAAGATCACGGACCGCTTCTCCGAGGGGCGGGCCGCGGACGTCGACTACCGGCTGATCGACTGGGGCGGTGTGCCGGAACCGGCCGAAGCCGCCACCTTCGAGGATCTCACCCTCGCCCAGCGCCTCTTGGTGGCCGACAGCCTCGGCTATGTCCTCTATGCAGGTTCGGTCTTCTACAACCCGAGCCTGGATCCGGCCCAGGGGCAACTGCCGGTGCGCACCGGCTTCGTCCAGGGCGACGGCGAGGACGCCGACTACAGCAACCTCGACATCGCCTGGGGCGATGCCGGCGATCCGGGCGAGGATACCGCCTTCGCGGATCTCACCCCGGCGCAGCGGGATCTGGTGCTCGATCATCTGGGCTTCCGTGTCTTCAGCGGCCAGGTCTGGTACAACCCCGCGGCGCCGGAAGCCTACCGCCTGCGGGTGACCTTCGCGCAGGGAGACGCCAAGGACTACCGCAACGCAGACATCAACTGGCAGGAAGTACCGCAGCCGGATTGGGACACGCCCTTTGCCGACCTGACGGCCGATCAGCGCTTCCGCGTACTTGAAGAGACCGGCTACGACCAATACACTACCACCGTCTACTACAATGCCGGCCTGGCGCCCGAGCGGGCCCTGCGCACCACCTTCGTGTCCGGGGTGGACTATGCCAATGACGCGCCCGGGGCCGGCGGTGAGGAGAACCGCTGGCTGCTCTCCGACGGGATCCACACCTGGCTGGTCTATGCCCTGGATCAGGAAAACGACGGCGCGGTGGACCAGATCCAGATCCAGCGCCTGCCGGAGCTCTTCGGCCAGCGCGGCTACGGGTTCCTGCTCACCGGCACCCTGACGGTCCTGCAGGACGGTCTGGGCCTCGAGGTCAGCGGCGCCGATGACGTCATCATCCGCGGCAACATCAACCTGCTCGGCGAAAACGCCGATCTGACCCTCCAGTCCGACCGCTGGATCTATTGGGAGGGCAATGCCAACGTCACGGGCGACATCGCCCTGCTGGGCGGGGTGGGCCTTGACGGTTCCGCGCCTGAAAGCGCACCGGGCGGCGGCGCCAACGCCGACGGCATCAGTGTCTTCCTGCATGCCACCTCGACCCTGAACACCCTGCGCGGCAATACGGCGATCCGCATCGTCGGCGGCCAGGACGTAATTCTGGACGGCCGCGTGGTGGCCGGAGCCCTGATCGGCCAGCAAGGGCCGGTGTTCCTCGGCGACGGCGATTCGACCGTCGAGGTCGTCGCCGGCCAGCGGATCTACCTCGACAGCGCCATTGCGGCCGCCAAGTCCGTGAGCCTGAAGACCACCGGCTTGCCCGGCCCGGACGATGATGGACTGGCGGTGGTGGTGACCAGCGCGGGCGGCATCACCGTGCCGGGGATTACCTCGGACGGCAGCGGGGGAGCCATCCTCATCGACGGGGTGGGCAACGTCCAGATCATCGGTGTGCTGACCGCCGGCGGCGAAGTGCGCCAGGTATTCGAGGACGGCAACCTCGTTTCAGAAACCATCGATTGGCTGATCGATCCGGGAATCATCGAGATCAACGCCCTGGGCCAGGTCTACCTCGGGGGGGTGGTCCCCACCGAATCGGGCGGCGAGGTGGAAATTGGCGGCACCCTGCGGGCCAACTTCCAGATCGAACTCAACGGTGGGGCCAACAGCGACGGGATCGGCGTCAAGCTGCCCGGCGGCGCGCGCCTGGCCACCAGCGGGGACGACAGCCGGATCGTGATCACGGCGGCCCAGGATGCCGAGCTTTACGGCCTGCTGGTGGCCGGCGGAGAGATCATCGACCATTACGACAGCCGCGGCAGCTACCTCGGCAGCACCGTCGCCTACGGCAGCGGCGCCTCGGAGATCATTATCGAGGCCGAGCGTCAGATCCGGCTGGGCCGCGAGCTGTATGCCGGCGCCCTGATCGATCTGCGCGGCGGCATCGGGTCTCTCGACGAGGACCAGCCCTTTGCCGACCAGGGGATCGTGATCGGCGGCACCGTAAATCTGCGCACCGGCCTGGAGGACAGCGTCATCAACCTCAGCTCCTCCGGCAACCTGTCAGTACTCGCGCCGGCCTGGACCGAGCAGATCCTGGCCGACTGTTTTGCCGAGTTTGCCCGCGGGGATCTCAGCGCCAACATCACCCTGCGAATTCAGGTCGATCTCGGCACCCATGTGGTGCAGGGGGACGTGGTCCTCACCCAGAGCGCCACCGCTGCCAACAACGGTCTGGGCGATCTGATGGAAAGCCTGCAGGCGGCCATCGAGGCGGCCACCTTCACGGTGGTCCAATCGCCCACCGGGACGCCGGCGGTCGGGAGCACCCGGCATCTGACCGAGAGCGAGATCCAGGCCCGGCTCAACGACGGCCGCCTGATGCTCACGGGGGCCTATGAGATCAAACTGCTGGCGACCGGTTCGGTGGGCGCCGATCGCCTCGGCTTCACCCAGTTGGCGGGCGGCGACGCCGTCTCGAGCCGCTTCTATGCCATCTATGCCGGCGAGCCCGGATCGGTGGTCAACTTCGGCAGGGAAGGCGCGGTCAACGGCGACGTCACCATCTCCGGCTGGGTGGTGGGCCACGATGCGATCAATCTCTTCGGCGGACTCAAGGCCGACGGCACGCCCAACATGAATCTGACCGCCGGTGGGGTTTTCGAAACCCGCAGCGGCAGCATCGTGTTGACCCCGGCCGGTCCCGCGGTCCTCGAAGGGACCCTGATGGCCCGCGGCTACAACGCCGACATTATCATCAGCTCGGGCGACACCCTGGTGCTGGCCGGGGATCTGGTCGCCAACCGCGACATTATCGTGGTGGCCGGCGAACAGACCATCGCCGGCCAGGTGAGCATCCGCACCGTCGGCACCGGCCGCATGATCTCGGAGGGCACAGGTGGCCGGATCATCCTCCTCGGCCACAATGACGTGGTGATCAACAGCCAGGTCGGCATCGACCGCGATGACGCACGCAACCCGGGCGTCACCCTGATCGAGATCGTATCTGAGCAGGGCACTTTGTTGTTCGACGAATCGGCCAAGATCGATACCGCCGGCCAGATCAACTTCTATGGCGGCATCGACGTGATCCTGCGCGGGTGGATCATCAGCGGCCGTTTGACGGCCTCGCTGCTAGACTATGAAGTGCATGTGATCGCCGAGCGCGACCTGATGTTCTCCGGCGAATACGCGATCAGTGGTTCGGTACTCTTCAGCGCCGGCGAGCAGGTGGAAATTTTTAACACCATCCTGCAGGTCGGCGGCACAGGCCAGCGTTTGATCATTGAGGCGGGCTACGACATCCTGCTCGGAACCGTCGACCCGGTGGCCGGCCAGGAGTCGGTCAAGGCCGTGGTGCTCCAAGCCGACGGCCTGGTGCAGATGAACGCCGACGGCAATATCCGCCTTGGTGCCGATGCACTGGTCTACTCCAGCGGTGCTGCAAGTCGCATCGTGCTGCGTGCGGTGGATCTCCGCCTGGCCGGCACCCTGCATGCCGGGGCCGCCTACGTTTATGACGCCGTTACCCGGACCGGCGAGGCCCACTGGACCGCCAGCGGGGCCAATATCGACCTCCAGGCCGACGGCCTGATCGAAGTGGGCGGCTGGGCCCTGGACGATTCGCTGGCCCTGGTGCCCGCGGGAGCCGTGGTGCAAGGCAGCGGGGAAGTGCGCCTGCGCAGCGGCGAGGGCGCCGCCGGCGTCGGGCTGAACATCGGTCCGGTCAGTGCGGTGCGGGTGGATGCCAGCGGAGAGGGCGCCTTTGCGGCGGCCGTGTCCGGGGTCATCCTGATGGGCAGCGACGGCGAGATCAGCATCCACGGGATCGTCAACGGGGTCGACGCGGGCTCCCTGGCGGCCATCGAGTCGCGCACCCGGGTGACCATCGACGGACTGGTGCGCGCCGCCGCCGGCGTGAGCGTCGTTGCCGGCACCTATTCCGGCGGTCCGAGCCTGATCGTCACCCAAGTGGTCCTCGACGCCACCGGCGACCGTCTCTACGGCGGAACCCTGGACGCCGATCCGGGCGGTATCCTGTTCCTGCGCAGCGCCGGAGACATCCACCTGGCCGGCGTGGTGGGTCAGGTGGATAAAAACAATCCCGACAATGCACATGCCAGCTTCATCGACATCGCCTCGAGCACCGGGGATGTGACCATCACCGGTCTGGTGGACGCCCGCGACGACGTTTCCATCATCGCCCGCGGCATCACCATGACCCTGGGCAGCCATGTCTTTGCCCTGGAGCCCGCTTCGAGCGCCTTCCTGCGCTCCTGGAACCGGATGGACATCTGTGGCCAGATCACCGACGAGGACGCCATCATCAAGGGCGACATCCTGGTCCATCTGGCCTCTCCGGTGATCTGGGTGGACGGGATCCTCAAGACCGAGGCGGCGGAGAGCCGGATTCTGGTCAATGCCGGCAAGGAGCTGAAGGTGGCCGGCCTGGTCCAGTCCGCCGGAGATGTGGATCTCAATTCCGGCGTGGACCTCAGGCTATCCCGCGAAGAGCTGGAAGGCGAGATAACCTTGGATGATCTATCCGGCGGCTTGATCCGGGTGATCAACCAGGGCGTGGTGATGGCCGGCGGCGAGCTGCGCGTCAAGGCGGGTGGCGACGTGGTGCTGGATGCCGATGCCGATGTGGCCGGCGACCGCCAGGTCATCATCCCCGTGATCGAGACCATCGAGGAACAAATCGAGGTGGTGGTCGGTTACCAGGAGGTGGCGGTCGGCACCATCCAGGTGCCCAAGGTGAGCTATGTGACCACCCTGGTCACCGAGCAAGTGGGCACCGAACGGGTCAAGGTCGGCGAGGAATACTATCGCTTCGACGTGGTGCTCGAGCAGATCGGCTACTACAGCCCTAATGCGAAGGAAAAGGACAAGTTCCGCGAGTACCTCATCGAGGGGGTGGACTACCACAACTACCAGGTGGTCTGGTCCAACGCCGGCACCGAAAGCAATCCAAACCAGGCCGCGACCGCCGTCAGTTACAGTTACATCCGTGGCGAGTACAAGAACGCGAACTACAAAGGCTTCAGCCAGCTCGATACGGCTCAGCGCCAGGCGGTGCTGAACCACACCGGGTACATGCCGCTATACCAGATCCATTACACCGGTACGATTCGGAATGAAGCTAACCAAATCCTGCTGTCCGAGGACAACATGGTGGTGCTTGAAAAGACGCTGAACGGGCAGATTTCAAGGAGCCTCGTCGCGCCGGAATGGGCCGCTACCGCAAGCTACAAGGCGCTAACTGGAGACACTATAGCGATCATAGCCCAGCATTTGGCCCAAAATATTAACATTGCCTATGGGCAGATTTCGCCTATCGCGACTTCGAGCGGCAGCGTTATCACCATCAGCAGTGGATACGGGTCACGAAACATCAGCTATCACGGGCCCAATGCAAGCAGTGTCGTCATCAGTCCCGCAGGCGACAAGGATTCTACAGCGCGCACCATCAACCTTAGCGGGGTGACCGCCGTTCCCGGAGAGCGCTATCTCCTGAGTATCGACAATGTCGAACTGGTTTTCCATGTGGATGTCGCCGGATGGCGCGACAAGTACATCCGGATGCCCAGCGGAGCCCAGGAGGACATCCTGCGGGTCGTGACCCAGGGGGAACCCACGTATCTTTACGGAGACCCCAACAGGGACGGAAGCAATACCGGAGGTACCTGGTACACACTGGATACCATCCCGGCAAACACTTTCAGTTACACGGCCGCTTCCGGGAACACGGCGGCCACCATCGCCAGCCAACTTGCCACCAAAATTAACGATCACGCTGACTATACCGCCAGCGTTTCCGGCACGCTGATCACCATCAGCGCCGGGGCCGGCACCAGAACCATCAGCTATGAAGGGTTCGAGGCCGACGAGATTGTCATCAGCCCGGTGCACACGCCGCTCGATGAAATCCAAAGCCGCACCATTGATTTGGCGAGTGTGGTGGTGGTTGATGGTCAGGAATACGTGCTAAGTATCGACACCGCCGTCCGGGGCGAATGGGTCGGTCGGTACAAAGACTATGCCGATGTGACCTACACCCAGGACAAGTCCATATGGACCGACAAGGATGGCACCGCTGCAGACCCATCGTCCAGTTACGACGACTTCGGCGATTACGACAGTAGTATTGCCCGATGGGCGGTCAGCTACAACTCCGGCTCGGGTTACCGCACCTACGACCTGGCATCACGCAGCAGTTTCGACATCCGCTATGATCCCCAGTGGCAGTGGACTTACACAATGGAGGAAACGAATTCGCCGTCGCCGTGGGGCAAGGGCAACCGTTACACCTCCTTGATTTACGCACCCGATACGTTTACCGCGGAACTGGCTTCCGGGACTGAGTCTCTCACCCAGTACAACACCTGGGCGACTTATTCGAGAAGAGTCGGCTGGGGGCCGGGCGACGGCAACGTCGTTTTCCGTTGGCATTCCGACGGTACAGGGCCTTCACATTCTGCCACCGGGTTCAACAGTTGGGTCGGCGATTATCACAACGACGAATGGTCTTACGTAATAGTCTATACGGGTCAAACTTACAAACTCGAGGCTTACCAGCACATCAACTATGGCGGTTGGCATGCGGGTTGGAAGGCGGGGATCAGTTGGTACGCAAAATTCGCCGAAGGCGGCTGGGGTGATGAGATTTCCAGCTACAGGATCTGGGGATACAAGAACGAGACCTTCAATAACTACGCCTACGACTGGGTCTCCAAGTGGTACAACATTTACGACGATCGCATCGAACTGTCTTACGAGGTGACGACCCAGGCCAAAGACATCTTCGATTTCCGGCCGGTATACGAGACATCGTCGCGGGAAGTCATGGTGGTCACTTTCGAAGACGTGACGGTCTGGGAAACGGTGCCGGTCACCGAGACCCAGTTTGTGCAGCGTACCGAGCAGGGCACACGGGTGATTCCGCTGCTCGGCCCGGACTTCGGCGGTGAATCCTTCTTCGCCGCCGACATCACCATCGAGTCCGGCGGGCGGACGACCCTCAGCGGCCTGGTCAAGGCTTCCGGCGACCTGACGATCCTCGCCGGCGCCGGTTTGCACGTGCTCAGCATGACCGATGACAACGACGATGCGGTCATGTCCCTCCTGGCTGCCGGCGGCGATTTGAGTTTGAACGCCGGCAGCAACATCCAGATCATCGAGGCCGCCGAGATCACCGGCACCAATATCACCTTCGACGCCGGCGCGCTGGCCATTGTCAACGGCAATGTCGGCTCCGGCGCCAACGCACTCGTAAACGGTGAGATTGTAACCGAGAAGATCAGCCTCAAGGCCGGCGGCAACGCCCGCATCGGGGGCGCCTGGACGGCGGTCGAATCCATCGAGATCGCCTCGGGCCAAGGCGTCGGCAGCTTCGGCGGGATTACCACCCTGGCCACCACCGGCGGGAACGCGGATGCGGCGGACCTCGACCTGCTGGTCACCGGCGATACGGGGACCATCGATTTCGTGGCGGGCCAGTACGGCGGCAGCATCACCCTGGCCTCCATCGCCGCGGGCACCCGCGCCACCTTGAAGGCGCCGGTTTCCATCACTTTCGAGGCCCGGGACGGGCGGGTCCTTCATGAAGACGGCGTGATCCAGACCGATCGGATCGAGGCCATTGCCGGCAGCGACATCACCCTCAATACCAAGATGGCGGTAACCAAGCTGGAGTCGCTGGGCGCCGGGAACATCATCGTCAACAACAAGGGCGTCCTCGATCTGGAACGGGTGGTGGCCTTCGACGGCCGCATCCGGGTGACCAATATCGGCTCCCTGTGCGCAACGGAGTTGGAAACCAAGGGGGTCAGCTCGCGCAATGTGATCCAGCTCGACGTGCTGCGCACCAACGGCGCGGTGACCCTGTCCGCCGGCCTGCTGACCACCGGCGGCCGCGGGGATGTGGTGCTTAACGTCGACGGCGGAATCACCAGGCTTGGCGCCGGGCTGATCACGGCCGACGAGCTGAACATCTCCGCGGTGGGCGGTTTGGCCCTGCATACCCAGGTCAACCGCCTGGTCCTCGACATCCAGCAGCAGGGTGATGTCGCCATCACCCAAGGCGACCGCGGCCTGCACGTCGATGAAAGCTACATTTCCGACGGTAAGCTGACCATCGGTGCCGCTGGAGACGTGACCCTGATCGACGTGCGCATCGGATCGAACAAGGCCGGCAACGATATCGTCGTCACGGCGGCCGGCAACATCACCGCCGGCAGTGCGGTGGCCGGGGTCTACCTGCTGCCGGTGGGCGGCACCGCCGGCGTCGTGATCAATGACAAGCATGCCAGTGATGTCGACTATGACCGGACCATCGATCTGACCGGCGTGGCGGTGGTGGCCGGAGGCCAGTATCGGTTGACCATCGGCAACGGCGGCGCTTCGGTCGACGGGTCCACGGTGATTCGCTACACCGCCACCGCCAGCGATACCCTGACCACTATTGCTTCGGCTCTGGCCGGGCTCATCGACGCCTACGCGGCTTTCGCCGCAAGCGCCTCCGGAACTGTCATCACCATCACCAACGGGGCCGGGATCCGAAACATCACGGCCTTCGATTCGGTCAGCTCGGCCGGTGTGATCGACCTGACCGCCGGCGGCCTGATCCAGCGCACGGTGGGCAGCGAAAACGTCAACCTGGTGGCCGACCATATCAAATTGAGTGCCGAGCAGGGCATCATCGACTTGCAGGTGGCCGCCAACCGTTTGACGGCGGCGACCAGCACCGGCGACATTTCAGTCAGCGACCGCGACGGCGCCTTCGAGCGCACGGAAGGCCTGCTGGTGATCAAGGCCACTACGGCCAAACCGACATCAGGCCCCGGCACTACTGTAAGCATTCAGGCCGATGGGAATCTGCTGGTCGGCCTTTTGGGCACCAGCAGCGAAAACAGCATCGACGCCGAGCTGCGGGCCAATACCATTCGTCTGACCAGCGTGACCGGCAACATCCAGTTGGATAACCCGGATCCGACTGATGAACCGTTGGATTACGACCGCGGGGTGGCCTTCACGGCCGGCAAGGTGGTCGATCTCTACCGCTTCTTCACCGCTTCGGAGCTCATTGAGTACCGGGCCGGCGACTACTTCCTCTTCGGGGACAAGGCCTTCGACGCAGCCGTCATCAGTGAGGTAGGTACCGTCGTCGACGCTGCTCGGACCATTGACCTGGACAACATCGCGGTTGTGGTCGGTGTTCAGTACAGGCTGACCGTCGGTTCAACGAAATTTACCTACACGGCTGTGGCCAATGACGGCAAAGCTCAGATCGCCGCCGGGCTGGCCGCTCTCATCGATGCCGACAGCGTCTTTGCCGCCGCTGCCGCGGGAAATGTCATCACCATCAGCGCGGGAGCCGGGACGCTCGGTATCGTTGCGGACGAGGAACCGACCCGGACGGTGCCGGGCGATTTATCCTCGGACACGATCATCATCGACAGCGGCGCCCTGCTTTCGATCAACGGCACGATCAAAGCCAAGGATCTCATTGAACTGCGCTCGGCGTGCGACGTCATCGTGGCCGGCAACATCGTCTCCAAGGCCGGCGGGACGACCAGGGTCGGCCGCTTGGTCATCGAGGCCCGGGGCGAGCTGACGGTCGAGACGACCATCGACACGGACAATGACGGCATCTACCAGACAGCCGAACAACCCTCGGGCTTTGTCAACCTGAACGTGGCGAACCTGCCGGTGGATCGGCTGGACATTCGAGCCAAGAAAGACATCTTCCTGCGGGTTTCGGTGTCCAGCCTGAGCTTCACGGGATTCGTCGGCGGCCTGGTGGGCTTCGACCCGGCCGAGAACATCGCGCTGGAGGTGACCAACGGCGCCCTGATCTTGACCGGCGGCATCGTGTCGGCGCAGCAAGCCCTCGATGTAACGGCCAACTCCATCACCCTGGACGGAGCCTCGGTTTTTATCGCGCATGCCCTGAACATCCAGAGCACCGGGGACGTGCTGGCCAATACCTTGGCCGATACACTGAGAGTTGCGTCCACCGGGACTGACGGCGACATTGCCATCAACGAGGCCGACGGCCTGCAAGTGCTGTCCGCATCGGCCCAAGACGGCAGGTTGGAGATCGTCACCGGTGGCGAGCAGACCGTATTCGACGCACGCACCATTCTGGATGAAGCGGGTAACGACGTCATACTGACAGCGTCGGGCAAGCTTTTTATCGGCTATGCAGAGGCTGGGGTGGCCGCAGGGGCCCAGAAACTGCATGCCAGCGTCGTCACCGATTCTCCGATTTCCACCGAGGAGTTGATGACGCCCAAGGCGCTGCTGGATAGTGACGACAAGCCGGTTTTCGATGACTACAACGATCCGATTTACGCAATTACTACGGCCGGCTTCGTGATCAACGGCAAACATGCCAGCGATGCCAATTACGACCGAACCATCAACTTCGCCAGTGTATCTGTCACAGCGGGTGCTCACTACCAGTTGGCCGTCGGTTCCGTGGCGGCCGATATCTACGCAGCCTTCAATTATATCGCCGATATTGGAGACACCAGCACCCAGGTGGCCCAGACCCTGGCTGCTCTCATCGACGCCAAAGATGAGTTTACTGCCAGCGCCAGTGGCAGCGTCATAACGATTAGTGAAGGGGCTGGCACCCTCGATATCTCAGGCGGTACAATTAATTACGAGTACAAGAACGATAACACCGACCTCTGGGGCTACACGGTCACCTTGCGCGGTCCGCAGGCGGCAAGCCCGGTCGTCCTCCGGGCCGCCACCGATGTCGGTGCCGAAAAGGGCCTAGAGGTTCGGACTACCATCTCTGAAAGCGGAACGAGCCCCGGGCTTCGGCTTGAGTCGACGAAAGTGGAGATCCAAAGCCTATACGAAGCCGGCGGGGCGATCACGACGTCGTCGACCACACTTGTGCAGGCGGCGGGTGTCGAGCGAGCCCAGGAAAGTGAAGCCGTATTTCTCGTCGAACTGGACAACGATTATTTCTACACCGTTACAGTGGACGGGACCGACTACACAGTGCGAATTGGCGATACGGTCAACGGATCCGCCGTGACCAGCTCCTGGGCATCGGTCCTGGGGGCGCTCAAATACAAGATCGAGCACGGGGAAGACATTACCGTTACCACGGTCGATTCGTCTAAAACCTTGGTCCTGGTAGCAGAGGAGGAAAACGAGCCTTTCAGCCTCGCTGCCAGTGTGACGGAGGTGGTGCTGGTTCCGGTGGATGGCGTCGAAGCCGGATACGAAATGCCCGACCCGAGCGCCGGCTTCGATCAGGCCCAGGAAAGCCGCATCACCTTCAGCTACAATGCGACCCCGCTAAGCGACCATATTTACACCGTAATCGTGGACGGTCATGCCTACCCGGTGCGCGTCGGCGACAACTACGATCTGGTGGTCGAAGGGCTGGCGGCAGACAAGACGGTGCGCCTCGAAGTTTTTGGAAGGCAGAATGCCACGGTCAACTATACCTTAAGTTACAATGCAGACTACCTGCGCAAAGTCGATATCAGCGAAGTGGCCGTCGATGCGGCTGCTACCTATACACTGACCATCGGGAGCAAAGCATTCTCAGCGGTTTTGGATGCAACTCCAACGATCGATGAAATTGCCACATCGATAGCCGGACTGATCGAAGCCGATGCTTCTTACACGGCTACGGCTTCCGGCGGCGTGATTTCGATTACGGCCGGTGCCGGTGGTATGGTCGACCTCAGTTTTACGGCCACGGGAGGCACGGTTACAGACTTCAAACTCAATACGGTCAAATACTATGGCCAGCGTCTAATCAACCTTGACAGTCTCCAACTGCTGGAAAAAGGTATCTACACGGTCACTATCGGCGGGAATCCATATTCGTTTGGGCCGCGAAGCAGCGAGACCCGTGAGCAGATCGTCAGCGGATTGGTGACCGCGATAAACAACGGTGGCCCTTACACTGCGGAGGTGCTGGACACCACGAAAATTAAAGTCCTGACGTTTTACTCTTATGGTTGGTATGACTACCCAGCCATCACCGTCACGGCCACATCGATCCAACCGGTCACCAACTTCGGCCTGCTCTGGGGCTCCCCCACCGGAGTGTCCAACCAGTGGGTGATCTCCTTCAGCGACGTCTATTCACCCGCCACCATCAATAAGAATGACATCATCTATCGATTGTGGCTTGGCAACAGTTCCTTCGACTTCACCGATGCGGGTACGCCTGACCAAACGATGGCCCAAGTGCTCTCCGGGCTGGAATCGGTTGTGGATCCCAACGCAACTCTTGATGCGACCTACCGGTATGCATCGGTTTCAGCGACCTGGACAAGTCTGCTCGGCCGTTTTGAAACGGTGATCGAGGCTGGCGAGGCGATCGGTGTGACCGTCGATGCCAGCGCCCACAGCATCAAACTGACAGCCGAAACGATCAACAAAGCCTTCACTCTGGACAGCACGGTCACGCCTAAAAACACCTTCACCAACAACGGGTTCATCCCGACGCAGCTTGCGACATCGACCCAGGCGCAGACAAGCCTCATCGATTTTGCCAGCATTGCGGACCGCGATGCGGTTTTCACGGTGGTGGTCAACGGGGTGGCCTATTCTGCCGCCGGATCGACTCTGGGGTTGAGCACCGGCCAGCCGACACTCGCAAGGACGGGCACAGATACTGACACGTCTTCCGCTACCTACGATTTTTCATCGAGCGTGACGGTCACTTTCAATAACACCCTGGCATCCGGTCAGATCTTCGAACTCTGGGTCACCAGCTACGACAAGAATTTAAGCAAACTCTACCGGGTGCAAAGCGGCTCAGACGGACTGTATGGCGAGATAGGGGGCGACACCTGGGCCACGGTGCTGACCAAGCTGCAGACGCTGATCGCAGTGGATTTTCCGAGCACTGGTAACACCAAGTTCACCGTCACGCGCAATGACACAGCCCACACCCTGACTATTACCAGGGACGATGGCGAGCCCGACCTGATCGTGAGCAGTGCGGCCGTCAAACAGGTCACTACGAATACGTTCAGCAGTGTCCTCAGCGGGTTGCAGACCGCGATCGCAACCGGCTCGGGATTGAGTGTCACGAGGAACGATTCAAACGGTACGCTGACCATATCGGGAGCGGTCAATACCCCGTTCAAGGTGAATGCGGTCTATGCCGCCCGCGGCGGTGCGGTTGGAAAGATCTCTGAGGAGAAGGTGGCGGGCATCACCCGTAAGCAGGTCAGCAGAATCATATTCAAGACGGCAGCGTTTACCGATGGTGATCATTTCACCGTTGTCATCAATACGCACGAATACACCCTTTCCATCGGCGACACCGTCAATAGCAAGAAAATCGCGCGCAGTGCCGCTTCGGTGCTCGAAGGGCTGGAGTTCCTGATTGAGGCTGGCGAGGCGATTGCCGTCACTGTCGACACAGCCAACCTCAAACTCACACTGGAAGCGGAAGCCAACAACACGCCGTTCTCCGTCGATAACGTTGCAGTGGTCGACGAGCAGTATCCCCCCGTCGCCGGCGCTGTCGAACCAGGCGTCGGTACTCCGGTGGTCGCACCCGGCGTGGATAGCGAACAGATCAGCACGGTTGTCTTCGACGGCGACACACCTGCGGAAGGAATCAAATACCAAGTCCGTATCGATGAAACGACTTATTGGGCCCAGGTCAATGAGAACGGGGTCGGGACGACTTGGGCGTCGGTGCTGGGCAGCCTCGAAACGTCCATCGAGAACGGCGAGGCGATTACAGTCGTCGTCGATGCAGCCAACCGCAAACTCACCCTGACGGCCGAGGTCGACAACACGCCTTTCTCATTGACGGCGCTCGCCGAAAACATCGCCTTGACCTCGGGTTCGGCGGCTTTGCGTCCGCCCGGCGACTACTTGGTGATCATGCCCTATCGCGAAGAGGGCGATCCTTTCAGCGGCGTGATTGCCGGCGGCAACCTGTCGGTGGTGGCGCTGCCGGTCTATGACGGTGACAACATCGTATTGGGCAGCGACCATGGCGATGTGGTCGTCGTCTACGCGATGAACGCCGGTTCCGGTACGGTCCAGGTCGAAGCGCCTGAGGGCAGCATCGCGCTGGGAGGCAAGATCACGGCCTCTAAGCTGACGCTGAAATCGCTGTTTGATTTGACAGTGGTAACCCAAGTCGCGGAGCTCAAGGTCACGATCACTGACGACCTCAATGCGTCGACCGCGCCTGGAAATCTGATCGTCGACCAGACCGGCGACCTCTTGATCAGTCAGCTTGCCATCGCCGGCGGCGATGTGCGCATAGTCGCCACCGGCAACGTCACGATCAACAATTTCACCGGTACCGGAGGCAGCCTGACCATCCTCGCCGGCGGATCCATCACCATCAACGGCACGGCGGCCATGTCCAGCGCCAGATTGGTAGCCGGCGGCGGTGTTTCCGGTACGGTGAACGTCGACCGCTTGGACTTGACAGCCAACGGCGCGGTGAGCCTGGTCAACCAGAAGGCTCTGGTGGTCGAGCGGCTGGTCTCCGGCGGGGCCGCCATCTCCCTGACCGCGGCCGGGAATCTGACCGTCAATACACCGCTCGATGCGGCTGGCAGCGCCGCAATCGTGCTCATTACCCAGTCCGGCGGCTCTCTGACCATCGCCCGGGCCATCACCAGCGGGACGGGCCCGGTGACCCTTACCTCGGCGGGGGCCATCAGTATGCTGCCGGCGGCCTCCATCGACTCGGCTCTCGGCGCGGTGAGCCTCACCGCCGCCGGCGCCCTGACCATGGACCCCGACACCTTCATCCGCGCCGGGTCCGGCTCGATCACCATGGATGCCGGCGGCGACCTGACGGTGGGCAAGCTCCGGACCACCAGCGCCACGGATGTGGTCCTGACCACGGGCGGCGCCCTGATCGATGCCGGCAACAGCGATACCGACATCATCGCGCCCAACGCGCGGCTGGTGATTGAATCCGTTTCCGGCATCGCGGACGCCGGTCAGATTGAAGTGGAGGTGGCCGGCATCGATCTGCGCAACACGGGCAGCGGCGGCATTTCGATGCTCAGCTACGGCACGCTGTACATCCATCGGGTGGTCAACAACGGCGCCGGCGTCACGTCCTTGTCCACCATGGAGGGTGACATCGAGTTGATGGCTACCGGCCATGGCATCGCGGCCGCCGGCGGCCAGGTCTCCCTCTACGCCGGCAGCGGGCAGCAGACCGTCGGCGCAGAGGTGATCGACCTCGGCCGGGTGATCATCGCCAAGGCCGTGACCACCACCGGCGGCGGAGTGAGCGTGTTTGCCGAACTGGGCGACATCACCCTGATCGACGGGATCCGTGTGGCCGGAAACGGGGAAATCCGACTGTACGCTCCCGAGGGTGCGGTGGTCAACGATCCGGACGCCGTCGGCTGGCTGCTGAAGGGCGGCGCCTTCGATCCGATCATCGACTGGGCGCTGCGCCACGGCAAGGTAAGGGTCGACCAGGCGACAGGAAAAATTGAATCGGGTGGGCTGACCGCTGAGGATTGGAAGCTCACAGGCCTATCCAATGGAACGGTTTTGCGCGCCGCGGACGGGCCCTATATCCAGACCGGGGGGCTGCTGACCATTTATTCCCGGGACGAGATCGGTCAGAACGTAGAGGGATTTATTTACAGCCCGCTGGCCCTGGTGGTGGACGCGGCCCAGATCCGCGTGTCCAGCAACGAACGGTCCACCGTAGCCATTCTGACCACCGGAGAGAGCGAGGTTATCGCCTCGGAAGGCGTCGGCACCGGTAGCCGGGGCGGAGCGACCGGCGTGAGCAACCTCAACGGCGGCCAGACCATCACTGCGCCGGTGGATGCCGGTGGAGAAGACATCACCCTGGCCGGCAACCAATTATGGATCGGCGACTACGTCCGCAGCTTCGACAGCACCTTGACGATCCGGCCCATCGATCCGTCGCGGCCAATCGTATTGGGCGGCACGAATGGTTCTGGTTATTCTGACCTGAA
Source organism: uncultured Desulfobacteraceae bacterium (assembly GCA_937982505.1). Lineage (GTDB taxonomy): Bacteria > Desulfobacterota > Desulfobacteria > Desulfobacterales > UBA2174 > UBA2174. The sequence goes on from CALJLV010000138.1 coordinate 22,187, forward strand.
CTCGCTTTTCGTCTCCAACGATGCCATCGGGAACCTGGCCGACGGCTTCGGCGGGATCGTCATCGGTTCCAACGAAAACTCCGGCAGCATTATCGTGGCGGGCGATTCGCCGGTCGAGTTCCAAGACAGCCTGACCCTCATGACGCCTTCTTTGGGCGGGAACATTCAGATCAACCAGGACCTGGTGGTCAATGGGAACTTCGTGACCTTCGGTTCGGGCTTTACCACCGAAGTGGCCGCCAATATCTATTCCACGGATGACATCGAACAGAACGATTCGCTGATCATTATCGGCGACCGCACCTTCGAGTCCGGCAGCGGCGGGGTCACGGGCGATATCACCCTGGGAACCCTCGATGCGGATCATTTCCTCGACGGCGACGGCCTCAACGGCGACGACACCTTGACCTTGACGGCCGGAAGCGACGGCGACGTGGTCATCAACGGCGAGGTGGGGCGCACCAACCCCCTGAAGCGGATGACGATCACAATCGCCGAGAACGTGACCTTCGTCGAAGACGTGCGCATCGACGGCGATCTGATCATCAACGCCACCGGCACGGTCACCTTCCTGGGCAACTTGACCATCAGCGGAGGCGGGAGTCTGATTATCCGCGGTGCCGCAGTCCTCGATTTCGACGACGAGAGCGAAATCGTATTTATTGGTACCGCTGGTGGTTTGCCCGGCAACATATGGATCGAGGCGAATGCGATCAATCTGCCGACCGCCGGGGCGCTGATCCAGGGGCAAGGCACCGTGACATTGAGGCCCACAGATCCGGGCCGCACGATCCATGTGGCTTCGCCGCCCGAAGACGTCGGGGATGTGCTCAGTATCGACACTGAAGAACTCCAGCAGTTCGGTACGGACTTTACCTTGATTGTCATCGGTCATGAGAAAGATGGGTACGCCGATCCCAATGCCGGGCCGGTGCGCATCGGTGCCGCAGAGAGCACCCAAAATACTTTCCTCCACGATATCAACATCTACGGCGACCAGATTGACGTGGAGGACTACACCAGCGCATCACGGTACTTGGTGATGGCCCATGACCTCAGCCTCTATGCGGTGGGCAATATCACGGTTTACAACCAGATTCAGGTAAACGGCGCCGATCTGAGGTTCGTGTCGACCGAGGGCCAGGTGCGCCAGATGAATGCCGTCGACACCGACGGCATTGACAACGAACCCTTGCTGGCTGATGCCCTATTTGTCCAGGCGTTCAACGGCATCGGGTTGCGCTGGGTCGACATCGAATCATTGACAGCCATAAACAGCGGCGAAGACGGTGATATCGTCATCAGCGCGCTGGCCGCATCCGGCGACCTGCGGGTGGACGGGGCCGCTCAGACGCATGCCGACGGCGATGGGGACATTACGCTGAGCACCGAAAACGGGGACGTCACCCTGGCTGCAGAGGGGACCGGAGTCCACATCGCCGGCAGCGGATCGGTGACGATTACCGCCGGCGGCGTGGGGAGTCGGATCCTTGTCGAAAAGGGCATCTCCACGACGTCGGGGGATATCGCCCTGAGCGCCGACGGCACGATCACCCTCAACGACAAAATCGAAGCCACCGGGTTCGGTTCCATCGATCTGACATCCCAATCGGGCGACATCCTTCAAAATGCGAACGTCCTGACCGCCGGCGGTGACATCGCCTTCCAAGCCGGCGGCGACATCGTCATGATCCCGACCGTCAAAACGCGAGCGGTCGGAAGTTCGGAAGCCCCCGGTATGGTCAGCTACTCGGCCGGCGGTTCCATCCGCCTCGCACTGATCGAAAGCGGCACCGAAGTCACATTGATCGCCGAGGCCGGATCCATCGAAAGTGTGTTGGCCGCCGGTGCGCTCAACATCGACGCCGGAATGGTGGAAAGCGGCGCCGGCATCCTTACGCTGCACGCCGCGACGGGCATCGGTACCGGCGCCAAGGCGATCGAGACCCGGGTCGATACGCTGACGGCCGACAACAGCACCGAGGGCGGGATCTTCATCCATGAACGCGACGGACTGTCCATCACCGATGGCGGCGTTGCCGCCCAGGGTGCGACCGGTCAGATCGTGGTGAAGGTTGCAGCCGGCGACCTGGTTGTCGAGAGCGGAGTCACCTCAAAAGGCAGCGTAGGCCACATTCTGCTGGCCACCACCTTGGGCGACATCGACCTTCGCAACACCGTCCTGTCCGACAACGGCAGCATCAGTCTACATGCCGGCGGCGATCTGCTGATGAGCGCTTCGGCCCAGGTGGCGGTGCTTGGACTGGCCACTCCGGGACAGACCATCGATCTGCTGGCCGGCGGCGACATCGTTATGGCTACCGGTGCCGCACTCAACAGCAACAGCGCCAACTCCGGGAACCAGCGGCTGCATGCCGGCGGAAGCGTGCAGGTGGGGCGGCTGAACGCCGGCGGTGGGGCCGTGAGCATCATGGCGGCATTCGGCACGATTACATACACCGGCGCATCCAGCACCAGCATCACGGCGGGAAGCCTGCGCCTCGATACCGATGCGAGCATCGGAACGGCAGCGGCGCCGCTTCGCACCAGTGTGACGACCATCGCGGCCGCAAGTCGCAAAGGAGACATCTTTATCGAGGAAACCAACGGGTTGACCATCGGCCAAATCGGGCCGGTAACTGTCAACCGGGTCGCTCTAAACGGGACCACCGCTCCATTCAATGGCGGCGAAACAGCCCTGGCCGGACTGACGGTATCGACCAATCATACCATCGTGGTGCATGCCGGCACCAAGAGCGCCGGCCAGTTGACGGTGAATGCGAATGTGAGCGCTCCGGGAACGGGCAATGTGCGCTTGCAGGCGATAAATGGCGCCCTGGTCCTGAATGCCGGGCTGAATGCGGGCAGTGGACGGGTGACGGTGCTGGCGAGCGGCAATGTTCAGCAGGGGGGGGCGGGGGACATCACCACTTCCGGCAGCGGTACTATCGACGTGGAGAGTACCGGCACGGCCGGCAAGATCACCATGGCCGAAGGCGCCGTGGCCATGACGGCCGGAGGCAACATCCGCTATAAGGCGGGTAGTACGATTGCCTTGGGCGTGCTGGATGCACGGGCTTCCACAGCGGGGAACTGGGGTTCGGTCAGCGTGACCAGCACGAGCGGATCGATTCTGAACAATACTCTGACTTCCCTGGTCAACATCCATGCCAAAGAACTGTGGCTCAGTGCCAAGCCGTCAGGCGCTGCGGCGATCGGGGCAGCCGATACCCATCTCAGGATCCAGGCAACCCGGATGAGTGCGGCGGCCGGCACAGGTGGTGTGTACATCACCGAGGCAGACGGCCTTACGATCGGCGCGACGGCAGTGATCACGGTCAAGCGGGTGGGGCTTGACGGTGTGACGTTGACGGATCAGACGGATGCGGCGCAGTCCGATCTGGTTTCCGGGGGCGCGGCGGTGTTGGTTTCCACCACCGGCCATCTGGTGGGCGAGGCCGGCGCCGGGTCGATCATCGCGGCGGGCGACATTCTGCTGGAGACCGGCGATACGGCCGGCGACATTGCGCTGTCGGCGCCTGTGAGCAGCGCGGGCGGGCACATCAGCGTCAAGGCGGGCCGGGATCTGCTGCAGAATGCGAACATCACGGTGGCGGGTGCGGGCAAGACGATCGACGTTGTGGCGGGTCGGCACATCACGATGGGCGCCGGCACGGTGACGGGCAGCGCGGGCGGCGACATTCGTTT
>CALJLV010000139.1 GCA_937982505.1 uncultured Desulfobacteraceae bacterium
TAAAGGATCTCCACGACCTCATACTGGCGCTTTCCGGCCGGCGCCATCAGCACCACCTCCTCGCCGGGGCGCTTGCCCATCAGGGCCTTGCCCAGAGGAGACGAGATGGAGATCCTGCCCTTTTCGATGTCCGATTCCTCCGGCCCCACCAGCTGGTAGGCCACCAGTTCACCGGTCTCGCAGTTTTCCAGGCTCACGCGGCTGGCAAAGCGCACCCGGTCCTTGGCCAGGTTGTCGACTTCGATCACCTCGGCGTTGGCCAGTTTGTAGGCCAGTTCGCCGATGCGCCGCTCCAGCAGCCCCTGGCGGTCCTTGGCCGCGTGGTATTCGGCATTTTCGGACAGATCGCCGTGGGCCCGGGCCTCCTCGATGGCCCGGATATTTTCCGGCCGCTCGACGGTCTTGAGCCGATCCAGTTCCTGCTTGAGGGCCAGAAAACCCTCGTTGGTCATGGGAATCCGTTCCACGCCCGCATCACTCCTTGTCTGTCAACGATACGTATTCGACCACCCGGTCGCCCACCTGGGCGGTGCTCAGGCCCATGCGGCCGGCGCCCACGTCCTGGATGTCGTCGCGCAGCACCCGCTTGACGGCCCCCTCGATCCAGCCGGCGGCCTCGGTCTCGCCCAGGGTCTCGAGCATCAACTGCCCGGCCAGAATGGCCGCCACCGGGTTGATGATCCCCTGGCCGGTGTATTTGGGGGCCGAGCCGCCGATGGGCTCGAACATGGAAACCCCCCGGGGGTTGATGTTGCCTCCGGCCGCCACCCCCATTCCGCCCTGGATCATGGCGCCCAGGTCGGTGATGATGTCCCCGAACATGTTGTCGGTGACGATGACGTCGAACCACTCGGGATTCTTCACCATCCACATGCAGATGGCGTCCACGTTGGCATAGTCGGTCTGGATGTCCGGATATTCGGCGGCCACCTGGTCAAAGACCCGCTGCCACAGGTCGAAGGCATAGGTGAGCACGTTGGTCTTGCCGCACAGGGTCAGCTTCCTGCGCCGGTTGCGCCGCCGGCAGTAGTCGAAGGCGTAGCGGATGCAGCGCTCGACCCCCTTGCGGGTGTTGATCGATTCCTGCACCGCCACTTCGTCGGCAGTGCCGCGCTTGAGGCATCCGCCGGCTCCGGCGTAGAGCCCTTCGGTATTCTCGCGCACCACCACGAAGTCGATGTCCGCCGGTCCCTTGTGCTTCAGGGGCGTCTGGACCCCCTCGTAGAGCTTGACCGGACGCAGGTTGATGTACTGGTCGAGCTGGAAGCGCAGCTCCAGCAGGATCCCCTTTTCCAGGATCCCCGGCTTGACCCCCGGATGGCCGATGGCCCCCAGGTAGATGGCGTCCGCGGCGCTCAGGCGGGCCACGACGTCTTGACTGAGCAGTTCCCCGCTGGACAGGTAGTGATCTCCACCCAGCGGATAGGTCTCACAATCCAGGACAAACCCGCCGCGACGGGCAGCCGCCTGCAGGACCTTGAGCCCCTCGGCCACCACCTCGGGACCGGTGCCGTCCCCCGGAATGACGGCGATGCGATAGTGCTTCGACATGCTTTCCCCCAGGTCAGAAGATTGCCGGCGCGGAAGCCATCCGTCTCCCGCGCCGGCATTGAAAAAACCGATGCTCGATGTCAGGCCAGCCGGCCGACGATGCTGGTGCCGGCCCGCACCCTGTCCCCCGCTGCGCAGGCCGGCGCTGCATCGGGCGGCAGATAGACGTCCAGCCGCGAGCCGAAACAGATCATGCCGAAGCGCTGGCCGCGCTCGAGCTGGTGGCCGACGGCCGCGTCGCAGATGATGCGCCGCGCCACCAGTCCGGCGATCTGCACCACCACCACCCGCAGCCCGCCTTCGGCCTCCAGGGTCACGGCGTTGCGCTCATTGTCGGCCGAGGCCTTGTCCAGATGGGCGGAAACGAACCTGCCCGGATGATAATCCACGGCCTCGACCCGTCCGGCCACCGGCGCCCGGTTGACGTGGACGTTGAACACCGACATGAAGATGCTCACCTGCAGGCAGGGCCCCCCGTAAAGGGGATGGCCTTCCAGTTTGCGAACCGCCACCACGCGGCCGTCGGCGGGCGAAACCACCGCCCCTTCCACGGCCGGCACGGCCCGTTCCGGGTCGCGGAAAAAGCAGGCGATGAAAAGCGTCGCCCCCAGGGCCGCCAGCGCCATCCAGCGCCATTGCACCAGGGCCAGGATCAGGGTGACGAAGGCGGCGGCCCCGATCAGCGGAACCCCCGGCCGGGCAATAGAAAAAGCCACCGGACGCGGCGGCTCAGGCCACTCGTAGGATGTCATCTCGTTTTCTCCAGGCAAAATCGCCATCAAGCCTTAGCAACCCCGGGGCCTCTTGTCAATGCCGCCCGCAGATAGCAGGGGGCCAGATCCTCGGGGGCGACGGCCCGGTCCGCCCGGGCCCGCGCCAGCCGGGCGACGGTGGCGGCCTGCAGCAGATGGGCCTCCGGGGGGCCCCAGCCGGCCCCGGCCCCCAGCACGGCCGCGATGCGCAGGGCATAGGCACGCACACCCGAGCCCACCAGGCGACACGGGAGCGCGATCCGCGAGGCGGCCGCTTCGGGGGCCAGCACGGCCTCCGGGACCAGGGCCTGCAGCTCCCCTCCGGCCATCCGGTAAATCCCCTGGTAGACCTCTGCGCGGCGGGCATCCAGGAGCACGGCCACCCTGCCCTCCCGGGGTGCGGCCTGCAGGGCCAGGGCCTCGAGGCTGGACACGGGCACCACCGGCAGACCGCCGGCCAGGGCCAGGGCCTGCACCGTGGCCAGTCCGATGCGCACCCCGGTGAAGCTGCCGGGCCCGCGGGTCACGGCCAGCAGGTCCACCTCCGCAAGGCGCAGCCCCCCCGCGGCCAGCACGGAGTCGATGAGCGGCATCAGGTGGCGGTTGTGGCTCTGGCCGAAGGCCACCGTCCGCTGGGCCAGGATCCGGCGGTCGTCGGTGAGGGCCGCGCTGCAGCTCGTTCCGGCCGTATCCAGGGCCAGAATCCGCATCAGCGGGCCCCGGCGGCGGTCCCGGACCTGGTTGCCCGCCCGGCCGACGCCGCGCGCCGTCCGGTTTTTTTCCGCGGGACAGGCGGTTCGGAGGGCAGCAGGGAGGCCTCCAGAACCGCCTCCATCTGGCGCACGGGGAAGAATTTGAGCTTGCGCTTGATGGCCGCCGGCAGTTCGGCCAGCTCCTTGCGGTTCTTTTCGGGAATCAGGATGGTGGTGATCCCGGCCCTCAAGGCCCCCAGGGCCTTTTCCTTCAGTCCGCCGATGGGCAGGACCCTGCCGCGCAGGGTGATCTCGCCGGTCATGGCCACATCCTTGCGCACCGGCCGGCGGGTGAGGGTCGAAATCAAGGCCGTAGCCATGGCGATCCCCGCCGAGGGCCCGTCCTTGGGAATGGCCCCGGCCGGCACATGGATGTGCACGTCCACGTTGTCCAGCACCGACGGCTTGAGCCCCAGGGTCTTGAGGTTGGCCCGGGCGTAGCTCAGGGCCGCCCGGGCCGATTCCTGCATGATGTCGCCGATCTGTCCGGTGATGATCAGGTCGCCCTTGCCGCTGATGAGACTGGCTTCCACGTAGAGCACTTCGCCGCCCACCTGGGTCCAGGCCAGACCGGTGGAAAGCCCGATCTGGCTCTCCTCCTGGTCCATCTCCGGATAGAAGCGCGGTACTCCGAGGAACTGGCCCAGATTGCCGCGGGTCACCCGAACGTTCTTGCGTTCGCCCTCGGCCCGCCGCCGCGCCACCTTGCGGCAGATGCTGCCCAGCTCGCGCTCCAGGTTGCGCAGGCCGGCTTCCATGGTGTACTCCTGAATGATCAGATCCAGGGCCGCATCGGAGATGATCAGCTGGCGCGGCTTGAGCCCGTTTTCCTTCAACTGGCGCGGCAGCAGGTACTGGCGCGCGATCTTGCGCTTCTCCTCGGCGGTGTACCCGGAAATCGACAGGATCTCCATCCGGTCCAGCAGGGCCGAGGGGATGGTGTCGGTGACGTTGGCCGTCAGCACGAACATCACCCTGGACAGGTCGAAGGGCAGGTTGAGGTAGTGGTCGGAGAAGGCCTGGTTCTGCTCCGGATCCAGGGCTTCGAGGAGGGCCGAGGACGGATCGCCGCGGAAATCGGCCCCCAGCTTGTCGATCTCGTCCATCATGAAAACCGGATTGGAGACCCCGGCCTGCTTGATCCCCTGGATGATGCGCCCCGGCAGGGAGCCGATGTAGGTCCGCCGGTGGCCGCGGATCTCGGCCTCGTCGCGCATCCCGCCGAGGCTGACGCGCACGAAACGCCGCTTCATGGCCTTGGCGATGGCCTGGCCCAGGGAGGTCTTACCCACCCCCGGCGGGCCCACGAAGCACAGGATCGGCCCCTTGGTGGCCGGGTTGAGCTTGCGCACACTCAGGTATTCGAGAATCCGGTCCTTGACCTTGTCCAGGCCGAAATGCTCCTGGTCCAGGATCTGCTTGGCGGCCGGAATGTCGATAACGTCCTTGGTGCCATGGGCCCAGGGCAGCTCCACCAGCCAGTCGAGATAGGTGCGCACCACCCCGGCCTCGGCCGACTCGGTATGCATGGTCTCAAGCCGCTTGAGCTGTTTTTCGGCTTCCGCGGCCGCTTCGGCGGGCATCTTGGCCCGTTTGATCTGGCGCCGGTAGCCTTCGATCTCCTGGGCCTTGTCGTCCGACTCGCCCAGCTCCCGGTGAATGGCGCGCACCTGCTCGCGCAGGAAAAAATCGCGCTGACTCTTGCTGATCTCCTCGCGGACGTTGGACTGGATCTTGGCTTGCATGGACGACAGGGTCAGCTCGCGCGAAAGCAGATCGTTGACCCGCTCCAGGCGCGCCGCCGGATCGAGCATCTCCAGCAGGGTCTGGGACTCTTCGATCTTGAGCCGCAGGTTGGTGGCCACCAGGTCGGCCAGCTTGCCCGGCTCCTCGATGTTGTCCAGGATCGAGGCAATCTCCGAAGACATCTCGCCGCGCAGGGTCAGGATCTTGGCGGCCTGTTCGCGCACGTTGCGCATCAGGGCCTCGAGCTCCAGGGTCATGGCCGGCGCCTGCCCCTCCTGGATGAGCTCGATGCGCACCCGGAAAAATCCGCGCTTGCGCAGGTAGCGCACCACCCGGGCCTTGGCGACCCCCTGGACCAGGGCCTTGACCCGCCCGTCGGGCATCTTGAGCATGCGCAGCAGGCGGCCCACCGTGCCCACTTCGTAGATCTCTTCGGGCCCCGGCGATTCGGTGTTGGGGTCCTTCTGGGTGGCCAGCAGCAAAAACCCGTCCTTGGCCACGGCGGCCTCCACGGCCCGAATGGACTGGTCTCGTCCCACGAACAGCGGCAGCAGCATGTCGGTGAAAATCACGACATCGCGCACCGGCATGAGCGGTAGACTGGTGGGCAGAACCGCCGGGTCCCCGTTTTCTTCGATGATGGTGATCAGATCGTCTCGATCGGTTTCGGCCATGCTGACTCCTGAAGCTCCCTTCCGCGTGATTGACGCATCAAGCTTATCAATATAAGGGCGCTTGTCACTTTGACAACCTCAATTTCTGAGGGCGGATCCCGGCTCGGCCGCACCGGATGACGCAAACTCCTTGCATTTTGGCCGGCGCTGCATAGACTGGCGTCATTCAAACCCGATCCGGAGCGGCCTTCCATGCTCGAACCCGGTCTTGTCCTGTGCGCCCTCATCGTGGGCCTTTGCATCGGCAGCTTTCTCAACGTGGTGGTCTACCGGCTCCCCCTGGGCCGGTCCGTGAACGATCCGCCCCGTTCGGCCTGCCCGGCCTGCGGAGAACCGATCCGGGCCTGGGACAACCTACCCGTCGTAAGCTACCTGTGGCTGCGCGCCCGCTGCCGCCAGTGCCACGGCCCCATCCACTGGCGCTATCCCCTGGTGGAGCTTTCCGGCGGTCTGCTGGCCGCCGGCTGTGTGGTACGCTTCGGTCCCACGCCCCAGGCCCTGATGGGCTTTGGGCTGTGCGCCGTGCTGCTGGCGGCAGCCCTCATCGACCTGGATCATCGCATCATCCCGGACCGTCTCACCCTGGGGGCGACCCCCATCTTCTGGGCCGCCAGCGCCGCGTTGACCGAAGCCACCTGGCGCGATGGAATGGCGGGCCTGATCGTGGGCGCGGGCAGCCTGTGGCTGGTGGCGGCCGGCTACCAGCGGTTGACCGGACGCGAGGGGATGGGGATGGGGGATGTCAAGCTGATGGGGCTCATCGGCGCGGCCCTGGGCTGGCCGGGAGCCGTGCTGACCATCTTCGCCGGCGCCTTCTATGGCCTGCTGGGCGGCGCCGCAGCCATGGCGCGCGGCCGCCGGGGGATGAAGACCGCCATCCCCTTCGGGCCTTTCCTGGCCCTTGGCGCCCTGACCCATCTCATGGCCGGCCCTGAACTGGTGGCCGCCTATCTGCGCCTGATGCACTGAAACCGTAACCCCCCGAGGCAAAACGGCCACGGTGGGGGCAAGGGGGATCGACACCGCCATGGATTGCCAACGGCCCGGACCCGGCGCCCTGGAACCGCGGCGCATCGCCGTGGTGGCCGACATTCACGCCAACATGGAAGCCCTCACGGCCGTGCTGGCGGACATGGCCGCCCAGTCGACCGACGCCCTGGTCTGCCTGGGCGACTGCGTGGGCTACGGGGCCGAACCCCTGGAGGCCGTGCGGACCGTGGCGGCCCTGGAGTGCCCCACGGTGATGGGCAACCACGAACTGGGCCTGCGCTTTCCGCGCATCCTGGCCTGGTTCAACCCCCTGGCCCGGGCCAGCCTGGAGATCACCGCCGGGCGGCTGGACGCGGCGGCCCGGGCCTGGATCGGATCCCTGCCGGCGGTGATCCGGCGCTGGGGAGGACGCTTTGTTCACGGCCTCCCCCCCGCCTCTCCCATGCGCTATCTGTTCCAGGCGAGCTCGGATCAGCTCGAACGGCGCATGCTGACCATGCCCGAGCCCCTCTGCTTCGTGGGCCATACCCACCGGCTGGAGGTGGTGTGCCAACGTTCGGACCGCATCGAACGCCGCCGGCTGACCACGACCCCGGTCCTTCTCGATCCGGAGGCCCGCTACATCATCAACGTGGGCAGCGTCGGCCAGCCCCGGGACGGCACCCCCGAGGCCAAGTACCTGATCTGGGAGCCGGATCAGCACCGCATCCGCCTGCGCGCCGTGGCCTACCCCTACCGGGCGGCGGCGGACAAGATCCGCCGCGCCGGGCTGCCCGAGGCCCATGCCATGAGGCTGCTGCCGTGAAGCGCATCGGCCGCTATACCGTCATCGACGCCCTGGGCCGCGGCATGATGGCCCGGGTCTTTCTGGTGCGCGTCCCGGTGATCGGCCGGCCGGCGGCGGCCAAGTGCCTCATGCCCCAGGAGCCGCTGGAGGCGCTGATGGGGGCCGATTTTCTGCGCCGCGGCTTCATCCGCGAGGCGACCCTCCTGGCCGGGCTGGACCATCCGCATATCTGCGAAGTCTTCGATTTCGGCCATCACCGCGGCGTGCCCTTCTACCTGATGGCCTATCACGGCCACCACCTGGGCGCCGCCATCGGCGAGGGGGACCGCCTGGAGGCGCCCACGCGGACTTTGCGCGTCGAGCGGGCCGTGGAGTACATCCGGCAAACCCTGGCCGGCCTGGCCCGCCTCCACGAGGCGGGGCTGGTGCACCGGGACATCAAGCCCCAGAACCTGCTGCTCGCCGGCGACGACCGGATCCGCATCGCCGACTTCGGCCTGGCCAAGGGCCGCGGCGACCGCCACCGCCTGCCGGTCCAGCTCAAGGTGGGCTCGCCCGGGTACGCCGCCCCCGAGCAGATGGCCGATCCCTACGGCGTCGACCCCCGGGCGGACCTGTATGCCACCGCAGTGGTCCTCTATCGGCTGATCACCGGCCGCCTGCCCGCTGGCGGACCGCGGCGAGCCGGCACCGCCTGCCTCAGCCGCCTCGTCCCGAGTCTGGATCCTCACTGGGACCGTTTCATGGAGCGCGCCCTGGCACCCGACCCCTCGCGGCGCTTCGCCACGGCCGGCCAGATGGATCAGGCCTTAAGCGACCTGGCGCAGCGGCATCGCCGGGCCCTCGCGTCCGCCTGCACCCAGGTGCCGCCCCCGGCGCCTGGCCTGGATGCCCCGCCCCGCGCCGGGCGGCGACGCCACCTGCCGCTCAAGGTCCGGGCGCGCCATGCCCGGGACCGCTTCGCCCTGGACCGGTTGTGGCGCCCGCAACGCTACTGGCCTGGCGGACGCCTGCGGGTGCAGGGGCAGATCGTCCATGATCCGTGGACCGATTGTCTCTGGCAGCGGTCCGGTTCCCCCTATCCGTTGACCTGGTCCGAGGCCCGCACCTACGTGCAGGACCTCAACCGGCAAGGATTCGCAGGTCGAAACCGATGGCGCCTGCCCACGGTGGACGAACTGGTGACCCTGCTCGAACCGCCCGGGGACCGGGACCTGTGCATCGAGCCATGCTTCGATGAGGCCCAGCGCCGCCTGTGGAGCGCCGATGCCAAGTCCTACCACAGCGCCTGGCTGGTCAGTCCGGATCTGGGGTTCGTCGCCTGGCAGCAGGTTTTGGGCCGCGCCTGGGTGCGCGCGGTGTGCGGCCCCTGAGCCTTCCGGCAAAGGCCGCCGCGGGCGGACCCCGGTTCGCGGCGAGAATCGAACGGGCGCGGTTTTCCGCCCTGCGCTAAGACGCGGCGCGGGCCTTCATCAGCTTGCGCAGGACGCAGGGCAGGATGCCGCCGTGGAGGAAATAGTCCACCTCCACCTCGGTATCGAGGCGGGCGATGGCGGCAAATTCGACGGCCTCCCCGCCGTCCCTGGCCGCATGCACCGTGACCCGGGCCCGGGGACTGATCCGGTCGATCCCCTGGATGCTGAAGGTTTCGCTGCCGTCCAGCCCCAAGGATCGCCATCCCTGCCCCTCCTGGAAAACCAGAGGAAGCACCCCCATGCCCACCAGGTTGCTGCGGTGAATGCGCTCGAAGCTCTCGGCCAGCACGGCCCGCACCCCCAGCAGGGCCGTTCCCTTGGCCGCCCAGTCCCGGGAACTGCCGGTGCCGTACTCCTTGCCGCCCAGGACCACCAGAGGGACCTTCCGTTTCTGGTAGGCCATGGCCGCGTCGTAGACCGTGGCCTCCTGGCCCTCGGGAAAGCGACGCGTCCAGCTCCCTTCTTTGGGGGCCACCATCAGGTTCTTGATGCGGATGTTGGCGAAGGTGCCGCGCATCATCACCTCGTGGTTGCCCCGGCGCGAGCCGTAGGAGTTGAATTGCTCGGGGGCCACCCCGCTGTCCTGCAGGTAGCGCCCGGCGGGGTAATCGGCTGGAATGGCCCCGGCCGGAGAGATGTGGTCGGTGGTGACCGTGTCGCCCAGGACCATCAGGGCCCGTGCCCCGGCAAGGTCTTCGGGGGCCGCCGCTTCCAGAGAGAACCCCTCGAAGTAGGGGGGGCGCTTGATGTAGGTGGAGGCCGGATCCCAGGCGAAGGTGGTGGCGTCGTCCACCTCGAGCGCCTCCCAGAACTGGTCCCCGTCGAAGATGCGCCCGTACTGGCGCCGGTAGAAGGCCGGATCCAGATGGCGGGCGATGCAGTCCTGGATCTCCTGGTCCGCGGGCCAGATGTCCCGGAGGAAAACCGGGTCCCCGTTGGGATCCAGGCCCACCGGCTGGCGCTGCAGGTCGATATCGATGCGCCCGGCCAGGGCCAGCGCCACCACCAGGACGGGCGAGGCGAGGAAATTGGCCCTCACCGCCTGGTGGATGCGGGCCTCGAAGTTGCGGTTGCCCGAAAGGACGCTGGCCACGGTGAGGTGATGGTCGCGGATCACCTGTTCGATCTGCGGATGCAGCGGCCCGCTGTTGCCGATGCAGGTGGTGCAGCCGAACCCGGCCACGTGGAACCCGAGGGCTTCCAGGTAGGGCATCAATCCGGCATGATCCAGATAGTCGAGCACCACCTTGGATCCCGGGGCCAGGGAGGTCTTGACGTACCCGGGCACCCGCAGTCCCCGGCGCACCGCGTTGCGCGCCAGCAGCCCGGCCCCGAACATCACCGCCGGGTTGGAGGTGTTGGTGCACGAGGTGATGGCCGCGATGACGATGCTGCCGTGGCCGATGGCCATGCGCGGGCCGTGCAGGTCCACCGGATAGCATTCGCGAGCGTTTTGAATGCAGGGTTCCGGACGCCGGGTGCGGCTGCCCGATTCGTCCACGAAAGTCGAGATCTGTTCCAGGGCCGCGTCGCGCGGGTAGTCGCCCCCCAGAATGGCGTCGAAGCGCGCCTTGAGATCGGCCAGCACGATCCGGTCCTGGGGCCGGGCCGGGCCGGAGACCGCCGGCACCACGGTGGACAGATCGAAATCCACCGTCTCGGTATAGACGGGATTTTCCTCGCCCGTGGCGAAAAGCCCCATCTGCCGGCAGTAGGCCTCCACCAGCTCGGCCTGCTCGGCGCGGTCGGTGAGCCGCAGATAGTCCAGGGTCTGGCCGTCCACGGGGAAAAACCCCACGGTGGATCCGTTCTCCGGGGTCATGTTGGCGATGGTGGCCCGGTCGGCCACCGTGAGGGCCGCCAGACCCGGCCCGAAATACTCCACGAACTTTTCCACCACCCGGCGCCGGCGCAGCAGTTCGGTGAGGGCCAGCACCAAGTCGGTGGCCGTCACCCCCGGCTTCAAGGCCCCGTGAAGGCGGATCCCGATCACCTCGGGCAAGGTCATGTAGTAGGGCTGGCCCAGCATCACCGCCTCGGCCTCGATGCCTCCCACCCCCCAGCCGAGGACCCCGATCCCGTTGATCATGGGAGTGTGCGAGTCGGTGCCCACCAGGGTGTCGGGAAACACCGCCGGCGCCTCGGCCTCTGGTGCGCGCATCACCACCCGGCCCAGGTGTTCCAGGTTGACCTGGTGGCAGATCCCGCTGTTGGGCGGTACCACCTTGAAGTTGGCGAAGCTGCGCTGGGCCCACTTGAGCAGGGCGTAGCGCTCGGCGTTGCGCGCGTATTCGCGGGCCACGTTCTGTTCCAGGGCCTGGGCCGTGCCGAAGGCGTCCACCTGCACCGAATGGTCCACCACCAGCTCCACCGGTACCTGGGGATTGATTTGCCGCGGGTCGCCTCCCAGTTCGCGGAACGCATCGCGCATGGCCGCCAGGTCCACCACCGCCGGCACCCCGGTGAAATCCTGCATCAGGACCCGGGCCGGATGAAAGGGGATTTCCACCGGGGTTTCAAAACGCCCCCCCCAGCGGGCCGCGGCCAACAGATCCGCCTCGCGCACAATGCGCCCGTCGAGCCGGCGCAGGAGGTTTTCCACCAGCACCTTGATGGAATAGGGAAGCGTCGAGACATCAGCCAGGCCAAGTGCTTCCAGCCGGGAAATGTCGTAGAGGCTGTAGCGCCGGCCGCGGACGTCGAAGTGCCGAATGAAATCTTGGGAATCCATCCATACCTCCCGGGAAGTTGAGGCTGCGGGACAACTCCCGCTGACGCTGATCGATGACCCATCGATCGCCAGAAGTCGGCGCACCGGCACCCGTCGCAGACGGCGGACGCGGCGGCGCTCAGACCCGACAACCTTTAGCAAATGGACCCGAGCCGATCAAGACGCCGCCCCCCGGGCGACACGGCCGCGTCAACCTTTTGCGATCCTTCCGGCGGGGGACATTTTCCGGCAGGCCTTGCCCATGGCCCGTTTTCCCGTGTCGTGGCGAACGCGGGTGTGCCCCCCGCGGTGGAGAAGATCCACGCGGCACGGCAACCTTCGCCAGACAAGCGGCAGATGCCCCGACCTTGCAGGGGCCTTGTCCCGGTCGATCAGCCCCCGATCCAGCCCAGTTTGAGGGCCGCCCAGAAAAAGACCGGCAGCAGCAGGGCCAGGAGGGTGAGAATCCCGGGGGCGCTGAGAAAGGGGGCATACCAGGGGGCCCGCTTCTCCTTGGCCTGCTTGACCTCGGCAAAGAACATCCGCCCCAGCAGCAGGCCGCCGAGGAGAACGGCGGCCATCTTGATCAGGGAAAGCAGTGTGGTCATATCCTCGTCCTCGAGTGGGTCGGGTCTTGTCGCGCCTGGCCGGTCTCAAATCCATCGGCGCCGGGCGCTCCGGGAGGACTCCTTACCATATCCGGCCGGGAAAATCCCGCCCCTTGCACATCGGGCGGATGGAAACCGCCGCGCTGCGCGCATTCCGGGCTTGACCGGAGCGCCCCCTTTCCCATAGTAACGGTCCAGGAGTTCCGGCTTCCGGCCAGGGGCGCCCCATGGGGAAGACCCCTTTCCCGCTTCGCCGGCCATGATCAAGGGCCCGCCAAAGGAGACGCCATGTCCATCAAAACCGACCGAGACATCGAAAAAGCCTACTCCAAAAAGGATTTTGCCGCCAAGCTGCGCCGCCTGGCGGATGCCGTCGAGACCGGAAAGCGCTTCCAGATCCAGATCGCCGGCGAGCGCATCTCGGTGCCGGCGGGGGCGGTCTTCAACATCGAGCATGAACGCGAAGGGGGCCGCGAGGAGATCGAATTCCAGATCCGCTGGGGCCAGGACGACTGACCGGGGCCGGGATCTTCGGCCGATCCTGGCGCGGCCCGACCCGCCGGGGCTGTTGCCCCACCGGCCATGGGGAACGGAGAAGATCAAGGCTGCGGCGGATCCCGCCGGGAGACGGCGGCGGGATCCGACCGGCTGCCTGCCGAAGACCATTCACCTGCCGGAGCCTGGCCCAGGGCCCGTTCAAGATCGCCGCGGCGCTCCGGCCCCCCGTTCACCTGGCCCCGGCGAACGCAGGGCCGGCCCCATCGGCCGGACCGGGAGGAGAAACGGCCCAGGGTGAATCGGGCTTCGGGCGGCACTAGACCCCATCGTGGTACCCGGGTCAAGCCGCAAGAGAATCAGAGCTATCAGGGGAGATTGAGGGGGTATTCCCCCCATCCGGAAGGCGGCGCCGGCCGGAGGATGGGGCCGTTTCCGGCCCCTGGGGGGATCGGCGACCATTGTCGACGCCTTGGGGGGCCGTTGCGCTGCCGGTTGGCCGGCGCCCGCCAGGAGAGGGTCGGCCCGCGCTATTTTTCGCCCGGGCTTTCCCTTGGCAAGGAAGGACGCGGATGAACGACAGACTGAAAACCATCCTGGCGGCGTTTACCCAAGGCCAGGGCCACCTGCTGATGCTCACCGGAGAAGGGGTGGCCGCCGAATGCGGCCTGGCCCCGTTCCGTGAAGACCCGCGGCCCTTTTCCTTCGCCGGCAGCGACTACACCAGCCGTGATCTGCTGACCCGGCGGCTTTACGACCAGGCCCCCGAGGCGGTCTGGGCCTGGCATCTGACGCGCCTGGAAGAGGCCCGGCAGGTCCAGCCCGGACCGGCCCACCGGGCCGTGGCGGCCATCGCCCGCGCCCACGCAAACCGGGTGGGCGTGATCACCGAATGCGTCGACGGTCTGCAGCGGCGCACCCCGCTGCCGCCGGACCGGTTCTTCGAGCCCCAGGGCAACCTGTTTGCCATGCGCTGCCTGGCCGACTGCACCCTGACCGTCTACCCCGTGCCCCGGAGCCTCTATGGCTGGAAGGCCGAGAAGCTCCCGGAACGGGCCGACTGGCAGCTGCCGCGCTGCCCGGCCTGCGGCGGCCCCGTCCGGCCGCACGTGCTGTGGCGCGACGAGATCTACAACGAGGTCAACTACCGGCTCAACACGATCCTGGCTGAGGCCCGGCGCACCGATCTGCTCATCGTGGCGGGCTTCTCCGGGCACACCAACCTGGCCAACAAGGTGGCCTGGGAGGTCAGCCTCAACCACCGGGCCCGCATCATCGACATCAACCCGGTCCTGAATCCGGTGGCGGCCCTGGCCCGGCGCACCGGCGGGGAGGCCCTCCAGGCCTCGCCGGCCGAGGTGCTGCCGCAAGTGCAGTCCCTGCTGAAAATCGCCTGAGGACGCCGGCGGCCGCGATGTCACCGCCCCCGGGGATCCGCCCTTCAGTCACCCGCGTCATTTCGGGGCCCTTCCCGATAGACCTCCGCCTGGATGCCGTAGCGGCGCATGATCTGCTGCAGGGCCTGGCGTTCGAGACCGCTGTCGCGGGCCGCCTGGGTCACATTGCCCCCCGAGGCCGCCAGCCGCCGGCCGATATAGCGGGCGTTGAACCCTTCCAGCACCCGGGCCTTGGCGGACTTATAGGGAAGGCGCAAAACATCGTCCCGGGGGGGCGCCTCGGGGCGGGCCAAGGGCTGGGGGCCGAACCCCAGGTCGGCGGGTCGGATCTCGTCACCGGCGGCAAAGAGGATCCCCTGGACGATGAGGTTCTCCATCTCGCGCACATTGCCGGTCCAGGGCCGCTGCTTGAAGGCCTCGATCAGCTCGGGGGAAAGGCGTTTCAGGGGCCGCTTGAGATCGGCGCAGTGCTTTTCCAGCAGGTGGGCGGCGATGAGGGGAATGTCTTCGGGGTGTTCGCGCAGGGCCGGCAGGCGCAGGGGCAGCACGTTGAGCCGGTGAAACAGATCCTCGCGGAACTCGCCCCGGCCGATCTTGGCCGCCAGGTCCTGGTTGGTCGAGGCGATGATGCGCACGTCCACCGCGATGGTGCGGGTGTCGCCCAGGGGCTTGATCTCCTTTTCCTGCAGGACGCGCAGCAGCTTGGCCTGCATGGCGGGGCTGATGTCGCCGATCTCGTCGAGGAAGATCGAGCCCCCGGAGGCCTCCTGGAGAAGCCCCTCCCGGTTCTGGGTGGCGTGGGTGGAGGCCCCCTCGCGGTAGCCG
>CALJLV010000140.1 GCA_937982505.1 uncultured Desulfobacteraceae bacterium
ATTGACTGACGTGACTGGAGTTCAGACGTGTGCTCTTCCGATCTCAAGGCCATCGGCCTGCTGACCCTTCCGCTCCTGGGGGCCCTCTGGCTCCTGGTGCGCGAACGGCTTCCCTACCCCGACGAGATCCTGCTGGGCCTGGCTTTCTGCATCCTGGGCCTGGCCGTCTTCAGCATCGGCATCGAGCTGGGACTGGACAAGCTCGGCACCCAGGTGGGCGGCAAGCTGCCGGTCACCTTCAAGGCGGTCCCCATCGCCGAGGAGCGCCGCACCATCCGCCACTTCGATCCGGATCTGGTCCATCAGGCCATCGGCGAAGATGGGGAGAAACGGTCCTTCTTCTTCATCGCCAAGGAGGACCGGGTGGCGGCGGTCCCCTACGACCCCACCGCCTTCGATCCCCAGACCGGCCAGTACCGCCACACCCCCATCCGCGGCCCCCTCTTCGGCGGCCCCAGCCCTCTGCCCGGACTGCTGGTGCTGGTGCTTTTCGCCTTTGTCATGGGCTATGGGGCCACCCTGGCCGAACCGGCCCTCAACGCCCTGGGCGTAACGGTGGAGGAGGTCACCGCCGGCGCCTTCAAGAAGGCCTCGCTGATGCAGGCCGTGGCCGTGGGGGTGGGCGCCGGCATCGCCCTGGGGGTCGCCAAGATCGTCCTGGCCATCCCTCTGGCCTGGATCCTGGCGCCCTCCTACCTGCTGCTGCTGGGCGTCACCGGGCTTTCCAGCGAGGAATTCGTCAACATCGGATGGGACAGCGCCGGGGTGACCACCGGGCCCATCACGGTCCCCCTGGTCCTGGCCATGGGACTGGGGATCGGCTCCCAGGTGGGGGTGGTGGAAGGTTTCGGGATTCTGGCGGCGGCCTCCGTCTGCCCGATCCTGACCGTCCTGCTGATGGGTCTCCATGTCCAGCGAAAGCGCCGGGCGGCCCTGGGCGAAGCGGCCGGCAAGGGGCATGCGGATACCCGAACGGAATCCTGACCCCCGGTGCGGGCAGCACCGCCTGCGAGACCCCGAAAAGGAACCCTATGAAGGTCGACAAGACGGTGGCCCGTATCACCGCCCACCTGCATCGCCACCTGAGCCCCGCGGTCCTGGCAGCGCTCAAGGCCGCCGGGGTGGCGGACCTGTGCCTCTATTCGGCCCGCAGCCTGGTGCTGGAAGGCCAAAGGGGGCTCTGGGCACTGCTGCCCGGGCGGGATTTGGCCCAGGATCCGGTGGACACGCTTTTTTTCCTGGCCCCGGTCGCGCAGGGCGAGGTCCTGGCGGCCCTCGTGGCCAACGCCGCCGGCCTTCAGTTTCCCGGTCGCGGATCGGTTCTGGTCGAAGAGGTGGACCTGCGCGAGGCCCATGCCCTTTGCCTGGAAAACAGCCCCGATCCGGCCCCGCTTCCCCCGTGTGCCGGCCACCTGCACGCCCTGGGGGGAATTTGCGCCATCGTCCAGCGCGGGCAGGGGGACGCGGTGGCCCGGGTGCTGCTCGATGCGGGGGTCTGCGTGCCCACCATTCATTTCGGTACCGGCACGGGGATTCGCGACAAGATGGGACTGCTGCGCATCACCATTCCGGCCGAAAAGGAGATCATCCATGCCTATGCGTCGAACCACGAAATCGACGGGCTCCTGGAACAGATGATCGAAACCGGCCGCCTCGACCGGCCGGGCAGCGGCTTCATCTATACGTTCGGGGTCAAAAAAGGCCTGGTCAACATCCGGGTGCGCCGCGGGGAGCGGCGCCGTGCGGCCAGCATCGAGCAGATCGTGACCGCCATCGACCGCCTCCAGGGCGGCACCGAATGGCGCCACCGGCGGACCATCGCCCAAACGCGCACGCCGCTCAAGAAACGCTATATCCAGCACCTGGCGGACCTGGTGCTGCTCTGCGACGGGGGAACCGGGCCCGAGCTGGTCCAGGCCGCCATGGCCGCCGGGGCCGGTGGCGCCACCCTGGCGGCGGTCAAGCATATCCGCCCGCCAGACTCCCCCCTCAACGCCATTTCCCCCGCCCGCGACGCCTGCAGCCTGGTGGTCCCCCGAGACAGCGTCGAGGCGATCATCGGGGCCCTGGGGGCGGCCGGGGCCTTCACCGACCGCTGCCACGGGCAGGTTCACGTCAAACCCACCTTCAAGGCCTTCACCTACACCCATGGCTGACACCGCCGACACCGCAAGGCGTGCCAACCCCCGCTAAGGCCCTTCGGCGGCGGGGTACTTCTCGGCGAAGCGCTTTTCGGATGCCACCGTGCCGATGAGCACCAGGGCGTCGCCGGGCTGCAGGACGATGGCCGGATCGGGGTTGACGAACAATTCTTCGCCCCTCTTGACGGCCACCACGCTGCAGCCGGTCTCCTCGCGAATCCGCATCTGGATCAGAGACCGGTTTTCCAGCCCGGGGTTCAGGCCCACGCGGAAGACGTTGAGCCCCTCGGAGAGCATCAGCATCTTCTGCGGCTGGAGCAGGTTCATGATGGTGGTGGTCACCAGGGAGCTGTAGGACATGACCAGGTTGGCCCCGGCCCGTTGCAGGGTGTTGAGGTTGCGGTCCAGGCTGGCGCGGCTGATGATCTGCACGTCGGGCCGCAGCCGGCGGCAGTAGATCGTCAGGTAGATGTTGAGGTTGTCGTCATGGGTGGTGATGATGATGGCCGGCGTTTCGTTGATCCCCGCCTTGACGAGCACGTCCAGATCGCTGGCGCTGCCCTGGATGAAACGGGGATCCTGGGCGGCGATGCCCGCCTTTTTTTCCACCACCCGATAATCGATGCCGCGCCGCTGGAGGGCCCCGGCCACCGACTGGCCTACCCGCCCTCCGCCCAGAACCATCACCGGGGCGCGATTGGGGGGCTTGTCGGCGCTGAATCCCACCGAATGATCGAAGCGGTCGAGCTGGTCCTCGGTGCCGGCCAGCACCAGTACGGTGGATTCGCCCATGCGGGTCTGGGGGGTGGGCATGAGGAATCGGCCCTGCTCCCAGATCCCCACCACCGTTACCCCCGTGGCCTGGCGCAGCCCGCTTTCGGCCAGGGTCTTGCCCTGAAGCCAGGTGCGCATGGCCGGGGCTTCGGCGATGAGCAGCTCATCGAAGCGGCCCACGACGTTGGCCCGCATGCGCACGCCCAGAATCCGGCGCGCCAGGGCCTGGCCGAGCATCTCGGTGAACTGGAAGACATGGGTGGAACCGGCCAGCTGCAGAATATCGAGATTGTCGGCCAGATCGGCGTTGGTCACCGTGACGACATCCGGATCGGTCTCGCGGATGGTGAAGATGATGTTGGTGCTGGCGATGTCGTCGTTGAGCACCACCACCATCCGGGCCTGGTGGATGCGAAGATGCCGGTAGGTCATGGGATCGTCCAGGCCCCCCACCACCACCTTGAACCCCAGATCGTGAAGATCCAGGGCGGCCTGGAGCTCTCCGGTGACGATCACGTAGTCCATCCCGTACTGCCCCAGCTTCTGGATCAGATTGACGGTCACATCGTCGAAATTGGTGAAGATCACGTGGCCGGAGGCGTCTTCGGCCAGTGCGCGCGGGGCCCTGGCCCGGTTCTGTTCCTCCAGCCAGGGGGCGTAGAAGAACTGGATGAAGGTAAAGGGCAGCATGACCAGCAGAAAGACGATCCCGCTGAGCAGCACCACCACCGAGAAGAGCTTGCCCAGGTCGCTGGTGAAGGTGATGTCCCCGAAGCCCAGGGTGCTCATGGTGGTCAGGGTCCAGTAGAAGCCGGTGATCCACGAATACCCGCGCCCTTCGTAGAGCATCAGAAAGTGGAACAGGACGCTGTAGACCACGAAGAAAAACACCAGGAGCAGGCAGAACCTGATCAGCAGCCGCACATTGGTGCGCTGCCGGCCCGCCTGCATCAGCATCGCCAGCTGGGTGGCCATGGTTTTCATTGGGACTCCAGCGCCTGGCGCGCCTGGGTGGCCGGGGCTTCGGGCTCCTGGCGGGGCAGGTAGATCCGGAACACGGCCCCCTGTCCAGGCTGGCTCTCAACCTCGATGAACCCGTTGTTTTGTTTGATGATCCCGTAGACCGTGGCCAGCCCCAGACCCGTCCCCTGGCCGAAGGGCTTGGTGGAGAAAAAGGGTTCGAAAAGCCGTTCAAGGGTTGATGCCGCCATGCCGCACCCGTCATCGCGGACCGTCAGGAGGACGAAATCGCCGGGCTCGAAATCGGCGGCATCGGGCCCCTGGATGGCATCCACACGGGCGTTTTGGGTGACAATGGTGATCCGGCCGACCCCGCTGATGGCGTCCCGGGCGTTGACGCACAGGTTGGCCAGCACCTGGTCGATCTGGATCGGATCCATCCTCACCGGCCACAGGCCGGCGCCGGGCCGCCAGGATAGATTGATGTCCTCACCGATGAGCCGCCGCAGCATCTTGAGCATCCCCTCCACGGTGGCGTTCAGGTCCAGCACCCGGGGGCGAATGGGCTGCTTGCGGGCGAAACCCAGCAGTTGGCGGGTAATGTCGGCTGAATGCCGCGCGGCCCGGAGGATCTCCAGCAGATCGGCCCGCAGGGGATCCTCCGGCCCCACCCGTTCCAGGGCCATTTCGGCATAGCCGATGATCACGGTGAGCATGTTGTTGTAGTCGTGGGCCACCCCTCCGGCCAGACGGCCCACCGACTCCATCTTCTGGGCCTGGAGCAGCTGGTGCCGCAGCAGTTCGCGCTCCTCCTGGGCCTGCTTGAGCGAGCGGATATCGGTAAAAACCCCCAGACAGCCGGCGAACTGCCCGGTATGCGGGTCGCAGCGTGGGGTGCCCGCCACCAGCACCGGGATCCGGGTGCCATCCCGGCGCTGCAGTTCGATCTCGTAGCGGTCCGTCTGGCCGGCGGCGCGCCGCGCATCGGCCGCCCGGGCCCGCTCCTGGTGCTCGGGCGCCACGAAGGCCATCCAGGAACGCCCCACCATATCTTCCCGGGCCCAGTCTAGAAGCGTCGCCAGTTCCGGATTGATGAAGGTCACGATGCCGGCGGCATCGCTCAGGATGATCCCTTCGTTCATGGTCTGGACAATCCCCTCGTGGAGCTCCTTGAGCTCCCGCAGGGTCGCCTCGGCCTGCTTGCGTTCCGTAATTTCCGTCGCCACCCCGCACAGGGCCAGGGGGCTGCCGTCGGCGTCCTGGATCGTCTGGGTGCGACAATCCATTACGTGGCGCCGGCCCTGCGTGTCGATGTTGACCACCTCGCCGCGCCAGACCCCGTCGCCGAGGGTCTTTTCCACGATCTGGCGCTGGGTGGCGCCCTGTTCCGGATCTTCGCCGAAAACGGCCGTCTTGCGGCCCTTCAGGTCCTGGGCAGCACGTCCCAGGGTCTCGGCAACCGCCCGATTGGCGTAGGTGATGGTCCCTTCCAGATCGGTGATCGTCACGTGATCCCGGATCTGATCCAGAACCAGGGATTTCAAGCGCAGCTCGGCGGTGCGGGCCTTGACCTCGGTTTCCAGCCGCACCCGGCCGCTGAGGATGAAAACGGTGAACACCGTCAGCAGACCCGTAAAAAGAATCCCGGCGATGGCGGTGTTGACCCCGGCCCGCCGCGGATAGGCGGCCATGAAGGCCGGCTGGGGATAGACGGCCAGGACATAGGAACGGTCGAAGACAAAAAGGGGAAAAACCACCGCCGGCAGCTCTTTATGGGGATGCAGGGACTCTGGATCGACCTTGCCGCCGCGGTGCAGATCGCTGTGGACCGGATCGGAGGAGGCGACAAAACGGGGCGCCTCCCCGGCCCGGATCTCGTAGAGCCCCACCACCGCCGAAGTGCCCAGGCGTTTTTCGGCTGCCAGAATCGCCGCCAGAAAATCATCCGGGCGCAATATCAGGGACGCATAGCCCAACGGCTCGGCGGAGGGGACCAGGGAAGTACGGAAAACCGCCTGAACTGCCGTCAGGACTGGCCCCCCCTGGATAGATGCCTCCGCGGACGGCGTCTCGACGGCCGCGGCCAGGCCGCTGGCGGCGGCTTCTTGCAGGACGGCCCGCTCGGCCGGGGCGGCCCCCATGTCGTATCCCAGCAGGGATCGATTGTTCTGGCCAGGTTCGGCATACCAGACCGGATAGTACCGCGGGCGGGGAGAAACCGGAGTTCTTCTCCCTTGGGCGTCCTGCTGCCACAGGGCGAATTCGGCGATCCCCTCGGCCCGGGCCCTGGCCTCGAGTCGCTCTTTCTCGGATGCCGAAACGGGGTGGATCCAGGCAAAGGATTGAATCCCAAACCGCTGAACCAGCGGCCGGGTGAAGAAACCAAACTCCGCGCGGTCCACGTGTTCCGAGCTGGAGAAAAAGTGGGCCAGGATCCCCAGGTACCGTTCCTGGTTGGCGAAGGCCTCGAGAACCGGTTTGGCCTCGGCCCGGGCCAGCAGGTTGAAGGTGTCGCGGCGAAAACGGTTTTCCGAATGGTGGGCCGCCAGAGCAATAAAGACCGTCAGGACCACACCCCCGAGCGCCACGCCGACGGCCTCGGCATAGGCGCTCCAGAAGCGGCCTGGAACAAAGCCCGCCCGCCGCCGCCATATCAGCCAAAGTCCTCCGAGCCCGATCGTCGCCAGAAGAAACGCCCCCACGGCGGTCCGGCGGCCTTCCTGCTTCAGGGCCGCTTGCCAGCGGTCCGCGGCCACGTCGATTCCCACCAAAAGTTCCACCCGGACGCTGCGCGGATCGCTCACGGGGGCCACCGCCGAAATAAAAGTGCCGAATTCGTCGGTGTAGGGACCGATGACGGCCGGTCGGCCGGTTTCAAAAACATCCCGAAGGGCATCGGGAGGCTGTCGATACAGGGTGCCGGGAAGCGTGGCCCGGGGATCACCGGCGGCGTGGGCCGCGGGGCCGAAGACCAGCTGCCCCGCGCGCCGGGCCAGGCTCCAGATCCCCCGGCCGTCGATTTCGCCCCGATAGGCGGCAAACCAGCCCCGCAACCGCCGGAACGGGGGCCGCTGCGCATCGGCCGGCGAAAAGCTCAACACCTCCAGATGGGAATGGGGAACGGCCTGGGAGAGCGCCGTAACCTGCTGTAAAAGGATGCGGCGCCGATCCCGGTCCTCCAAACCGGCGCGCCACTGGCCGATACCGGCGGCCGCGGCGGTCACTGCCAATCCGGCCAGCACCACCGCAGCGGCACGCAGCCAACCGGAGGCAAAACGGGACCCGGCGTGCTCGATCATGACGTGGGTTCAGACCTTGAAGCGCCGGCGGGGAGGGATCCCCGCGCCGATTCAGTTGTAACTGGCCCGGGTGGGGGCGTCGCTCAGGGTCGGCGCGATGAGCGGCTGCCAGACCGGGTCCCGCCAGGTGCCCAGATGGGTGTGCATGTCCAGATACTTGGTGGGGATGGGGTGGGTTCCCACCACCACGGCCACCCCGTAGCGCTTTTCCAGAAAAGCCTTGAAAGTTTCGATATGAGGGCAGGGCGGATAGCCCACCACCAGGCCGGTGGCCAGGTGGATGACGGTGGCGCCGTTTTTGACCATCTCTTCGCCGGCGTATTCGATGTTGCCCCCCGGACACCCGTCGCAGGAGGTGAAACCGACCAGTTCCACTTCCTGGTCCTGGTAGACGGAAAAGGCGCCCTCGCGGTGGCGCATGGCGCGCAGGCACTTGCCTCCGGCGCAGCGCCGGTAGCGGTCGCAGATGATGATGCCGATCCGGGTCGGTGAGGACATGTCGGTTCCTTTCGTGTAAGCGTCAAAACGAGCAACCGTCTGGCGGAGGGGCCGAAACGGTGGCCCCTGTTTAGTAGCACAACTTGCACCGGAGGCAAAGCGCCCCTCTCCAGGTTGCGGGGGGACGCTTGGCCCCCGGCACGGCCTGCCGGCATGAAAAATCCTCTGGAAACCGGGCCAAAACGATACCCAGCAGGGCTCGGGTGCGGGACCCGCGGTGGTTGTTTCCCCTTGACAGGGCCCGGGCAATCGTGGCAGATCAAGCCCGGTTCAAGGCGGGTAACGCGGCGGGCGTCAAGAGGTGTTCAAGAAGACACCGTCACCGAAGCGGCGTT
>CALJLV010000141.1 GCA_937982505.1 uncultured Desulfobacteraceae bacterium
ACCCGGCGCCCCGCTTTGTTCTGCCCCGTTCACTGGCAGAAAGCGACGCCGATGAGTGCGCCGATTCGCATCCTGACCCATTTCGACCTGTGCACCGGGTGCAGCCTGTGTCAGTTGGCCTGCAGCGCACACCACCGGGGCGGGTACAACCCGCACCAGGCCCTGCTGGATATCCGCCACGCCTCGGAAAACCTCTACCACTTTCCGACGGTCTGCAACCAGTGCCGCAATCCCTACTGCGCCAACGTGTGCCCGGTGGAGGCCGTTTCCCGGCAGCCGCGGACCGGCGCCCTGACGGTGGATGCCCAGCGGTGCATCGGCTGCGGGCTGTGCCGGCGCTACTGCCCGGTGGGCATGATCCGGGTGGATGCGGTCAGCGGCAAGGCGCTCAAGTGCGATCTGTGCGGCGGAGATCCGGCCTGCGTGGCGGCCTGCCCCACCGGGGCCCTGGAGCTGGTGGCGGCCGTCGCCCCGCAGGAGGAAGGCATCGAATGAGCGACGGCTACATGGGCCGTTTTTTACTGATCGACCTTTCAGCGCGTACTTGCCGAACAGTGCCGGTTCCGGACTGGCTCAAGCGCGATTATGTGGGCGGCAAGGGTTTTGCGGCCCGCCTGCTCTTTGATCTGGCGCCGGTCGGGGTGGATCCTTTCGATCCGCGAAACCCCCTGCTGTTTCTCACCGGACCGCTCACCGGCACGGCCGCGCCGGCCATGCGGGCCTGTCTGGCCACCAAGTCGCCGGCCACGGGGGGCTTTCTCGATTCCTATTTCGGCGGTCGCCTGGGAGCGGAAATCAAGTATGCCGGCTATGACGGGCTGCTGATCGTCGGCCGGGCCGAGGCCCCGGTCTACCTGCACATCGACGACGATGCGGTCGCCTTTCACGACGCCCGGAATCTGTGGGGAATGGGCGCCAATGCCGCCAGCCGCCGGATCAAGCAGCAACTGGGCGCCCCGAACGCCTGCGTGGCCGCCATCGGTCCGGCCGGGGAAAACCGGGTGCGTTTCGCCCTGATCTGCTGCGAACCCAATCGGCAGGCCGGCCGCGGCGGGGCCGGGGCCGTGATGGGCGCCAAGCACCTCAAGGCCGTCTGTATTCAAGGATCGCGCCTGGTGCGGGTGGCGGACAGGGAAGCGTTTGGCCGGGCCTGCCGCCAGGCCGGCGCCGAAATCGCCGCCAGCCCGGATTGCGCGGCCCTGACCGCCGCCGGCACGAGCTACGCCGTGTCCTGGTCCAACGCCGTGGGCGCCCTGCCCACGCGCAACTACAGCGAACAGGTGGATCCCAAGGCCGATGCGGTGGGCGAACCGGGCCAGCGCAAACACCTGTTTCTGGGCAAGGCCGCCTGCCTCGGCTGCCCGATCCGCTGCGCCCAGATGGGCGCCATTCGCACCGGCAGGTATGCCCACCAGATCAGCGACATCGTCGAATACGAATCGGCTGCCATGATCGGCACCAATCTGCTGATCCACGATATCCGGGCCGTGGCCCATCTGGTCAAATGCTGCGACGAACTGGGAATGGATTCCATTTCGGCCGGCAGCGTCCTGGGGTTCGCCTTCGAGGCCGCCGAAAGAGGGGCGCTCAGGGCCCCGGCGGGAGTGGACATGGCCTTCGGCAGCCCGGCGGCGGCCGAGGCCCTGCTGCAGATGATCGCCCAGCGCCGGGGCAAACTCGGGGATTTGCTTGCCGATGGCGTCCAGCGCGCCAGCCGGCGCCTGGGCAGCGATGCCGAGGCCTGCGCGGTGCACGTCAAAGGGCTGGAATGTCCGGCATGGGGACCGCGGGGGACCCCGGGCATGGCCCTGGCCTACATGACCGCCGACCGGGGGGCCTGCCACCAGCGCGGGTTCATGATCGCCTACGAGGTGGGGGGCAAGACCTTCCGCGGCCGGCCGGTGGCCGCCCATCGCCTGGACGGCAAGGCCGAAATCCTCAAGCACGAACAGGACTACCTGGCGGGCACCGACGCCCTGGTCAAGTGCGACTTCGGCGCTTTCGGCGTATCGGCGGCCACCTACGCCCGGTTGTTGACGGCCGCCAGCGGCCTGGCGGCCGAGGCCGACAGCTTTAGCGGGCTGGGCGAGCGGATCTGGAATTTGACGCGCCTGTTCAACCTGCGCGAGGGCCTGAGCGTCGCCGACGAACGGCTGCCGCGGCGCTTCGTTCACGAACCGCTGCCCTCGGGACCGCACCGCGGACAGCGCATCCGTCCCGAAGACGAGGCCTTCTTGCGCAGCGACTACTACCGGGTGCGCGGCTGGGACGTCCATGGACGCCCGACCCGCGAGACGCTGGAACGCGTCGGGCTGGACGCGTCGCACACCTTTTCCCGCGACACCGAATCTGCGAGATAACGATCCGTAAAAGCGAGCAATCGATCAAGGAGTGACCATGGCTTTGCATTTCGACACGATCATCATCGGCGGCGGGTCGGCCGGTGCCGTTCTGGCCCATCGCCTCAGCGCCGATCCGCACCATCGGGTGCTGGTCCTGGAAGCCGGCCGGCCCGACTACCGATTTGATTTTCGCATCCACATGCCCGCGGCCCTGACCTATCCGCTCAACGGCCGCTTTTACAACTGGGCCTACCAATCCGATCCCGAGCCGTTCATGCACCACCGGCGCATCTGCCAGCCCCGGGGCAAGGTGCTGGGCGGATCGAGCTGCATCAACGGGATGATCTACATCCGCGGCAACCCGCTGGACTATGAAAAATGGGCCGCCGAGGACGGGCTGGCCGACTGGGACTTCGCCCACTGCCTGCCCTACTTCAAGCGTTTCGAGAACCGGCTGGCGGGCGCCGACGCCTACCACGGCACCGGAGGGCCGCTCCACCTGACCACCCCGGCCTGCGACAATCCCATCTTCGACGCCTTCTTCGCGGCGGTGCAGCAGGCCGGTTTCCCCGTCACCCGGGATGTCAACGGATTCCAGCAGGAGGGCTTTTCGCCCTTCGATGCCACCATCTACCAGGCCCGGCGCTGGAACGCGGCCCGGGCCTATCTGCACCCGGTGAAAAAACAGCGCCGGAATCTGCGCATCCAGTGCTTCGCCCACGTCACCCGGATTCTCTTTTCCGGCCGCAGCGCCCTGGGGGTGGAGTTCGTCCACGCCCGGCGCACCCGCCGGGTTCACGGCGGGCAGGTGATCTGCTGCGGCGGGGCGATCAACTCGCCGCAGATTCTGATGCGCTCGGGGGTGGGCCGGGCAGAGGACCTGGCGGCCCTGGAGATCCCGGTGGTTCAGGATCTGCCCGGGGTGGGCCGAAACCTCCAGGACCACCTGGAGGTCTACGTCCAGTATGCCTGCCGAAAACCGGTGAGCCTCTATCCGGCGCTGCTCCCCTGGAATCAGCCCAAGATCGGGTTCGACTGGCTCTTCCGGCGCAGGGGGGTGGGCGCTTCCAATCACTTTGAGGCCGGCGGCTTCGTCCGCGGCAACGACCGGGTGGCCTACCCCAACCTGCAGTTCCACTTTCTGCCGCTGGCGATTCGCTACGACGGCTCGGCTCCGGCCGAGGGGCACGGGTTTCAGATGCACGTGGGGCCCATGAACACGGACGTGCGCGGGCGGGTCAAGCTCACCTCGGCCGACCCTTTCGCGCCCCCGAGCATCCTGTTCAACTATCTCTCCACGGCGCAGGAGCGCCGCGAATGGGTCGAGGCCATCGCCTGCGCCCGCAGGATCGCGGCTCAGCCGGCCTTCGACGCACTGCGGGGCCGGGAGTTGGCCCCGGGCCCCGAGGTCAACAGCGAGGCCGAGGTGCTCGATTTCGTGGCCCGGGAAGGCGAAAGCGCCTACCATCCGAGCTGCACGTGCCGGATGGGCACGGACGCCATGGCGGTGGTGGACCCGGCCCTGCGGGTCCACGGGGTGGACAATCTGCGTGTGGTGGACGCCTCGGTGATGCCCTGCATCACCAACGGCAACATCTACGCCCCGGTGATGATGGTGGCTGAAAAGGCGGCCGACATCATCGCCGGGCGCACGCCGCTGGCGCCCGAAACGGTGGATTTCTACCGCCACGCGGCAGTGGACGGCGGCCGGGACGGTTAAGCCCGCCAGAGGCTCGAAAATGTCATCCCGGAGCGCGGGGCGAGGGACCATCCCGTCCAGGTTCAAAGGGTTCTTCTGTTTGAGGCTCAGGATCCTTTTTCCGCCAGGGCCGAGGTCGAGGGGCCGGGGGCCGGCCGGCGCAGCAGAAGCGCACTCATGATGAAAGCCGGGACGGCCCCCAGGAAAAACCCGATGCCGAAGTGGCCGGTGGCCTCTACGGCGAGCGCGAAGATCATGGGGTAGGACATCATGCCCGTTCCGCCGAAAGCCACCACCGCGCCGGTAGTGCCGCCAATGTTGCCCGCCGGCGCCAGGCGGGCCACCTCGGAAAGCAGCAGGCCGTGCCATCCGATGGCCGAAATGCAGTAGCAGACGGCCACGATGGCGATCATCGGCACCGACCAGCTCGGATCGTAGAGCCCGGTCGCCACCGCGGCCACCCCCATCCCCAGGGCCAGCAGGGCCAGCAGGGTGCGGGCGGCAAGAATGGCACTGCCGAACCAGCCCCAGAAGATGCGCGCGAAGATCGCCGCCGACATGGCCAGAGAGAAAATGTGGTTGGCGGTGGCGAGGGACTTGCCGAGTTCCTGGGTCACGATGGTGACGAAATAGGAGCAGAAGAGACTCTGGAGGCCGACAAAACAGAACATGCAAAAGGCCAGGTCCCGCAGCTCCGGGATGCGCAGCATCCGGGAGAAGTTGTGCCAGACCTCCGTCGCCTTCAGGATATGCTTCGGCTGGCGGTCCGTGTCGAACCGCCGCCGCGCCGGCTGCAACGCCGCCGCGATGACGATGCAGGCCAGACCGGTGGCGGCCAATGCCCCTTTCCAGCCCACGAGGACCAGAAGCACCGGCACCAGGGCCCCGGCGAGCAGACCGCCGGCCGGAACGCCGGCCTGCTTGATGGAAAAGACTAGCGGCGCGTAGCGCGGCGGGCTGTAGCGTGCCAGCAGATGGGAGCTGGAAGGGGTGGAAACGGAAAACCCCATGCCGGTCAAGGCCGCGGCGGCCGCGATGACCCAGAGCTTTCCGGCCGCGCCCAGCATCAGGCCCACCCCGATGCCCAGCAGGGCCAGTTGGCTCATGCGGATGGCGCCGTAGCGGATGATGAAGCCCCCGCAGGCGAGCTGGCCCATGGAACTGAAGAAAAACAGGATACTGGTATAGTAGCCGATCAGATACGGATCAACCCCCACCGCGGCGGCCACCACCGGCCCCATGTTGGGCAGGACCAGCGTGCCCATGTAGGCGAAGGTCTGCTGAATCAGCATGACGAAAATGACGAAGGTCAGTTGGGGCACCGCACGACCTTTTTCCCGCCAAAAAGTTTCTTAGATCCGGGGGCTTGAGCGATCTCCGCGTGGAGATGAACGCCGCCTGGGGATAATGCCAAGTCCCCCCGATATCCCCCATTGCCGCGATGATGCGACGAGGCGCTATGGGGGCTACTGCGTATCCACTATCGACAAGAACCGGGCTCAGGGCAAGGGGAATTCCTTCAGGCCACCCTCCGCGGGCATGTTCAGGGCCGATGATCCGGCTGACGGCCGAGAAAACGATGGGTCCATGTTTTTTCGGTATCGACAGAAGGCGCGAATTTAACTACAGCGAAACGAGCCAAGCACGGCGCCGCCTCGGACTCGATGAGAGGCGCAAAGGCGCGAACGGAGGTTGAAATGCCGATCGCAGCGATGAAACGATTCGAGATCCGAAACACCCAGCCGTCCGACCAGCCGAAGATCGTCGGGGTCGTCAAGGCCTGGTGGGGCGGCCGCGATTTATCCCACATGCTGCCGCGGCTGTTTTTCATCCATTTTCGGAACACCTCGTTCGTCGTCGAAGACAAGGGCCGCTTCATCGCCTTTCTCGTCGGCTTCTTATCCCAGAGCCGTGCGGATGAAGGCTACATCCATTTCGTGGGGGTCCATCCGGATTTTCGCCGCCAAGAGATCGGGCGGTTTCTGTACCGGCGCTTTTTCGATGTGTGCCTTCAAAACGGGCGCCGCATCGTCCGGTCCTGCACCTCGCCGGTCAACCGGGGTTCGGTCGCTTTTCACCGCGGGATGGGCTTTGCGATCGAGGCCGGAGACGGGGTGGTGGACGGAGTTGCGGTCACTTTCGACTACAACCGTCCCGGTGACCCGAAAATCCTGTTCAAAAAGGTCCTGGCGGAATGAACCGTATTGACGCTGCGCAAGACCTGGGGCTACCACAATACAAGCATTACCCCAAAGCCGTCTGAAACGGCAACAGCCTGACCCCACACAGGAAATTACTTGACAACCCACAGGGGAGCCAATAGATCAAACTCGACATAGTGAATGCTATTCAGGACCACCGGACCGGAAAAGGAGCCATCATGCCGATCCCTGACTTCCAATCCGTCATGTTGCCACTTTTAGAGTTCCTGGGAGATCGGCGGGAGCATCATGTTCGAGAGGCTGAAACCGCCTTGGCCAAGCATTTCAAGTTGACCGAGGACGAACTCCGGGAATTGCTGCCCAGCGGCACCCAGGCGGTTTTCAGGAACCGGATCGGCTGGGCCAAGAGCTACCTGAAACAAGCCAAGCTGCTGGATTCGCCAAAGCGTGGTTATATGCGGATTACGGAGCGGGGGCTGGCGGTTTTGGCGGAAGCTCCCCAGGCCATCAACATGAAATATCTTGAGCGGTTCGAGGAGTATCGGCAGTTCAAAGCCCGAAAGCGCTCCGGTGATGAGGAAACAAACAATGAGAGCCCAATCACCACTTCATCTGAACAAACACCGGAGGAGATCTTTGAGGCGGCTTACGAAACGATGCGGGAAGAGCTGGTTTCAGAGCTGCTGGAACAAATCAAGAACAGCTCCCCCAGGCTGTTTGAGCATTTGGTGGTCGAGCTTCTGGTGAAGATGGGATACGGTGGCAGCCGCAAGGATGCCGGCCAGGCCATCGGTCGTTCAGGGGATGAAGGAATCGACGGGATTATCAAGGAGGACCGGCTGGGGCTGGATATCATCTACGTTCAGGCCAAGCGCTGGGGAAACACCGTGGTGGGCCGGCCCGAAATCCACAAGTTCGCCGGAGCCCTTCAGGGCCAGCGGGCACGCAAGGGCGTTTTCATCACGACTTCCGCCTTTTCGAGGGAGGCCAAGGATTTTGCATCGATGATCGATACCAAAATCGTCTTGATCGACGGCGAGGAGCTGGCCCAGCTTCTGATTGACCACAATGTGGCTGTGACCCCTGTTCGCAGTTACGAAGTCAAGCGGGTGGATTCGGATTATTTTGCCGAGGAGTGAATTGCCACAAAGGCCACGGCATGAACAAAAAGCAGATGTCTGAGCAGGACATCCGCACCAAGTTCATCACGCCGGCCATCGAAGCCGGCGGCTGGGACGTGCGGACCCAGGTGCGGGAAGAAGTGACTTTCACCGCCGGCCGGGTGATCGTGCGCGGCCGGCTGCATGCCCGTGGCAAGGCCAAGCGGGCCGATTACATCCTCTACTACAAGCCCAACATTCCCCTGGCCATCGTCGAGGCCAAGGACAACAGCCACCCGGTGGGCGGCGGGATGCAGCAGGCCCTGGAATATGCCGCCATGCTGGACATCCCTTTCGTGTACAGCGCCAACGGCGACGCCTTCCTGGAACACGACCGCACCCGGGCGGCCGGCGACATCGAAACCGAACTGCCCCTGAACGCCTTTCCATCGCCGGAAGCCCTGTGGCAGCGCTTCTGCCGGCACAAGGGGATCGCCGGCGCCGCGGAGACGGTCATTCGGCAGGACTACCACGACGACGGCACCGGCCGTGCCCCCCGCTACTACCAGCAGATCGCCATCAACCGCACCATCGAGGCCATTGCCAGGGGCGAAAACCGCATCCTGCTGGTGATGGCCACGGGCACCGGCAAGACCTACACCGCCTTTCAGATCATCTGGCGCCTGTGGAAGGCGCGCATCAAACGGCGCATCCTGTTTCTGGCCGACCGCAACGTCCTGGTGGACCAGACCCGCATCAACGACTTCAAGCCCTTCGGGTCGGCCATGACCAAGATCACCCACCGCCAGGTGGACA
This sequence comes from uncultured Desulfobacteraceae bacterium, assembly GCA_937982505.1. GTDB lineage: Bacteria > Desulfobacterota > Desulfobacteria > Desulfobacterales > UBA2174 > UBA2174. The sequence continues at coordinate 8,120 of CALJLV010000141.1, forward strand.
AGTCCTACGAGATCTACCTGTCGCTGTACCAGGCCGTCACCGGCACCGAGGAGGAAAAGAACATCTACCGGGAGTTTTCGCCGGACTTTTTCGATCTGGTGATCATCGACGAGTGCCACCGGGGCAGTGCCGATGCCGAATCGGCCTGGCGGGAAATCCTGGCCTATTTTTCATCGGCCACCCAGATCGGCATGACCGCCACCCCCAAGGAGACCCGGCACGTCTCCAACATCCACTACTTCGGCGACCCCATCTATACCTACTCGCTCAAGCAGGGGATCGAGGACGGGTTCCTGGCGCCCTACAAGGTGGTGCGCATCGATTTCGACAAGGATCTGACCGGGTGGCGGCCCCAGGGCGGCAAGATCGACCGGTACGGCCACGAGATCGAGGACCGGATTTACAACCAGAAGGACTTCGACCGGCATCTGGTCCTGGACAAGCGCACCCTGCTGGCGGCCAGGAAGGTCACCGAGTTTCTCAAGGCCACCGGCCGCTACGACAAGACCATCGTGTTCTGCGAGGACATCGAACACGCCGAGCGCATGCGCCAGGCGCTGGTCAACGCCAATGCCGATCTGGTGGCCGAAAACGGCCGCTACGTGGTGCGCATCACCGGCGACAGCCTCGAAGGCAAGAACGAGCTGTACAACTTCACCGACCCGGAGAGCCGCCAGCCGGTCATCGCCACGACCTCCAAGCTGCTCAGTACCGGCGTGGACACCCAGACGGTAAAGCTCATCGTGCTGGACCAGTCGATCCAGTCCATGACCGAGTTCAAGCAGATCATCGGCCGGGGCACCCGCATCCTGGAAGACTACGGCAAGTTCTACTTCACCATCATGGATTTCAAGAAGGCCACCGAGCTGTTCGCCGACCCGGCCTTTGACGGCGAGCCGGTCCAGGTCTACACCCCGGCCGAGGACGACCCGATCACGCCGCCGGACGTGGACGACGAAATCGACGCTGGCGAGGAAACCGAAGCGGATGATATAAATTCCGATTTCGACGATCCGCCGGACATCTCGATTCAGCAGGACGGCGGCAAGCCGCCCAGAAAATACTACGTGGACGACGTGCCGGTCTGGGTGGTGGCAGAGCGGGTGCAGTATTACGGCAAGGACGGCAAGCTGGTGACCGAATCGCTGCGGGACTACACCCGCAAGACGGTGCGCCGGACGTTTTCATCCCTGGGCGATTTTCTGAGGCGCTGGAATGCGGCCGAGCGCAAAAAGGCGGTAATCGAGGAGTTGGAGGAGCAGGGCGTGCTGTTCGAGCCCTTGGCCGACGAGGTGGGCAGGGACTTCGGCCCCTTCGACCTGATCTGCCATGTGGCCTTCGGCCAGCCGCCGCTGACCCGCCGGGAGCGGGCCGAGAACGTGCGCAAGCGCAACTATTTTGCCAAGTATGGCGAAAAGGCCCGGCTGGTGATCGATGCCCTGCTGGACAAGTTCGCCGACGAGGGGGTCGATCAGATCGAGGAGATGAACGTCCTGACCCTTCAGCCCATTGCCCAGCACGGCCGGCCCATCGAGATCGTTAACAGCTTCGGCGGCCGGGAAAACTACCTGGCGGCCGTGCAGGAGCTGGAAAGCCGGCTTTACGAGACGGCCTCGTGAGGGGTGTCATGCCGAGGAGCGCCGTCCCGAGCTGTCATCCCGAGGAGTGCCAACGACGAGGGATCTCTTGGCCTCTGGCACTACTTCCTGTTTGTATTCCCACGTACAGATTCCTCACATTCGTTCGGAATGACATCAAAGCATGTCATCCCAAGGAGGGCTACCTTTGGGCAATGTCTCCCGCCGGTCTTTTCAAATGCAGATTCCTCGCTGATGCTCGGAATGACAGCGGGAGGGGTGCTCGGAATGACAGCGGGAGGGGATGTGCCGTTGCTCGGAATGACAACGGGAAGGAATGAGGCGGCATTGGGAATGACGGAATAGGGGGCCGGAACCTGATCCGCGCCCCTTCAGCGCCCGTCACCCCGGGCCACGACCCGGGGTCCATGTTGAACGGCTGAAGGCAACCGGCAAAATTACTGATAAATCGATACCCAGGCACAGACCAACCCCTTGGCGGGCAATCAACCGACCCTGAAACCACAGGATCAGCGGAAGCGGAGTTTCAATGTCGATCAGCACCACCGTCAAATCCATCCAGGACATCATGCGCAAGGACGTGGGCGTGGACGGCGACGCCCAGCGCATCGGCCAGCTCGTGTGGATGATGTTCCTGAAGATCTTCGACGACAAGGAGCAGGAGGCCGAACTGCTGGACGAAGGCTACCGGTCCCCGCTGCCCGAACGCCTGCGCTGGCGGGACTGGGCCGCCGACCCGGAGGGGATCACGGGCGACGAGCTGATGGACTTCGTCAATATCCACTTGTTTCCTACCTTGAAGGAACTCAACGTCGGCGCCAACGGCAACCGGCGGGCCATGATCGTGCGCTCGGTCTTCGAGGACGGCTACAACTACATGAAGTCCGGCACCCTGATGCGCCAGGTGATCAACAAGATCAACGAGATCGACTTTACCCGCGCAGACGACCGGCACATGTTCGGCGACATCTACGAAAAGATCCTCAAGGACCTCCAGAGCGCCGGCAATTCCGGCGAATACTACACCCCCAGGGCCGTGACCCAGTTCATGGCGGACATGGTGGGTCCCCGGCTGGGCGAAAAGGTCCTCGATCCGGCCTGCGGCACCGGCGGCTTTTTGACCTGCGCCCTGGAAAACATCCGGCGCCGGGACGTGAAAACCATCGAGGACGAGCGCCTGCTCCAAGCCTCGATCTACGGCGTGGAGAAAAAGCAGCTTCCGCATTCGCTGTGCATGACCAATATGCTCCTGCACGACATCGACGTGCCGGCCAACATCAAGCACGACAATACCCTGGCCCGGCCGCTGATCGGTTACGGCCCCAAGGAGCGGGTGGAGGTGGTGCTCACCAACCCGCCGTTCGGCGGCATGGAGGAGGACGGGGTCGAGAACAACTTTCCCACGGGGCTCAGGACACGGGAAACGGCCGACCTGTTTCTGGTCTTCATCATGCACATTCTCAAGGACGGCGGCCGTTGCGGGATGGTGCTGCCGGACGGCACCCTGTTCGGCGAGGGGGTCAAGACCCGCATCAAGGAAAAGCTGCTCACCGAGTGCAACCTGCACACTGTCGTGCGCCTGCCCAACGGTGTGTTCAGCCCCTACACGGGCATCAAGACCAACCTGCTGTTTTTCACCAAGGGCGAAAAGACCCGTGAGGTCTGGTACTACGAGCACCCGTATCCCGAGGGTTACAAGTCGTATTCCAAGACCAAGCCGATCCGCATCGAGGAGTTCGAGCCGGAAAAGGCATGGTGGAACCAGCGGGAGGAAAACGAGTTCGCCTGGCGGGTGCCCATCAAGGAGATCGGAAGAGCACACGTCTGAAATCCAGTAACGTCAGTCAAAATCGTATGCCGTCTTC